>JBCBLJ010000053.1:0-19395 GCA_038520195.1 Planctomycetota bacterium | reverse complement strand
CGACGACAGATCAAGAATCGTTGCGGTCTCGGTTCGGTGAATCACGGTGCGTCGTCACGTCGATGCGGCGAACCGCACCCGATGCTCCGCGAACGACAAAGGCGTCGCGTCCATCGGAAGCGGACTGATAGCGCTGACGGTAGACGTCGCCGTAGCCGTATCCATAAGACTGGTACACACCGCTGGCGCTGCACTGGTACCCCGCAAAGCCTTTGCCAATCTTCAGCTTGTTCACGATCACGCCTGCGACGCGCGTCCCGGACCAACGCAGGATGGAGATCGCCTCTTTCGCGTTTGGTTTGCTGTATCGACAAATCCTCATGACGAGCAATGCCGCATCGACGTGCGACGTCACAATGGTCGGGTCACTGACCATCAATAGCGGCGGTGTATCCACGATGACATAGTCATACTTCGCGCGTGCCATCTGGAACACTTCGCCAAGCTTTGCCAGCGTGAGTGCTTCGGCGGGATTGGACGGCAGTGGTCCGCAGGGCAGGATATCCAGGTGTTCCACCGGTGACCGATGGATCGCCTCCGAAATGTCGACCTCTTCGTTCAGCACATTCGTGAGCCCCATCGCATCGTCTAAACGAAAACGCGAGGAGAGTTTTGGGCTTCGCAGGTCCAGGTCGACGACCAACGTCCGTTGTCCGGTGAGTGCCAGCGAACATCCAACGTTGGCCGCGATAGTGCTCTTCCCGTCGCCGGGCAGAGGACTGGTCACTTGGAATACCTTGCAGTCCTGTTGACGCTTTTCGAAGACTGTTGCGGTGCGGATGGTACGCACCGATTCAGCGGCGGGCGAATGAGGCCGATGAATAACGGTGAGACTTTCGTCCAGGTCATTCATCTCGGGTTTTACGAATCCCGTCATGGGGTCCACTGGGATATGAGTCAGGACGGGCAAGCCAAGTGTGGTTTGGATCTCCTGTTCGGTGCGAAACGTCTTCGCGGTCGCTTCCATGAGGATCGCCAGTAGCGTGCTGACCGCGACACCAAGCAAGCCGTAGAGTGATAGATTCTTCTTGAGATTCGGCCCCGTGACGAACGCTTTGCCCGTGTCTAGAAGCGCCGAGACATGGATTCCGCCGTTGGCGTCCACCAAGCTCAGTTCGGAGAGTTTCTGCTCAAGTTGGATCAGCATGCCCTGAATGCCGGCGATCCGCCGTCGAAACGATGCATCGGTCTCTTCCGCCTTCTTCAGTTCGTCCGCGGAGGACTTCGCCGTTGCAATCTGGTTCTCGAGCGCGACCAGGTCATCACGCCGAATCTTGAGTCGCTCCAGCAGTCCCCGGATGTACGCCTCGATCGCGAAGTCAGCTTGTGCGCGCCGCGCTTCCAGCGAAATCGGTTCATTGTTTCCCAAGTGATGCTCGGAGGTCAGCTGTTCGCGACGCGACGCGACCATGCCATTCAGTTCATGCAACCGCTTTTGTGAACTCTCAATCTGAAGCGAAATGGATCTCACCTCGGGGTGTGAGTCGCCGAACTGCGACTGCAATTGCTCACGCCTGATTTCCAGCGGAACCATTTTCTGCTTCACGGCGATCCGCTGGAGTTCCAAGTCATGTGCCGCCAGGTTCGCGATCGACGGCGTGTCACCAACGCTTGACTGATAGTCGGCCGCGTATCGCTGGCTCAGCACCATTTCGACCATCAGTGGATCTTCGACACGTTCCTGCGTGCTGATCGTAAAGCGATACTCGCTGTCGAGCTCACTGATTTCGTCGAGCAACTCCGCTTGGCGGTTTTGCAGTTGTGCTTGTCGCTGACGATGTGGATTCACCACCACACCGTCGGGATCCCACTCCAGTGAGACGCTATCACGAAACGCTTGATAATCCGCTTCAAGCCTGATTTGCTTTGGGAGCAGTTTGCTCTGAGCACCGCTAATGAGCTTCCCAAACTCTTCGACACTGGCTTCGCGTTCGTCCTTAAAGTACTGACGGATCGCGCTGCTGACAGCGTTCACCGCTGCGACACAAACACGTGGGTCCTTTCCGTCGAACATCAATTCACCGATCATTCGATCACGCGAGTCGGCACGGCCGGTGACCATCTGAAACTTGACGCCCGACCGAATCATTCCGATGAATGCTTCTCGTTTGACTCGTCGGACTGGAAAGACGGCCCTTAGTCTTTCGTCCTGGATCACTTCGCCGAGGATGGCGTCAGAGCCGATGAGTGATTCGATCAGTTTGCCACTCGGAATACCACCCACGACCAAGCCCGTACTGGTCTCCAACGCGAGCGGCTTGTCGCTCTTGAGCATCAGTTGGGTCGTGGCCCGGTAGGTCGTTGGCTGGCTTCGGTGCAGCGCATACCCGACGGCAAGACTCACCGGAATGATCGCCGCAAACAACCAGCGAAAACGCCAAAGGATAGACATGGCGTTTTCGCCGTGAGTCCCAACTTGCGCGTATTCCGCCGTCGCTCGATTTGAAGTGAGCGAGTTACCGGATGGATCAAACATGGCACAACACGAACAGAGTATTGGTCTTTCGGATGTCCGAAAGGCCGCGCCATGGTCCCACCGTCGGCTGCTAGTAACGTGAACCCGGAACTCTTGCCCCGTAGACGAATCGAACGGCGGTCACGCGCGACGGTGGGGGCTGACGGCGTTGGCGTTGTTCGAATGATTCGTCGACATTCCTTCTGGTCCGTTGGGAGCTTAGGTTCGCCGTAATCAGGATTTGAGAGGGCTACCTGAAAACAAGGGTCGGTCTTCCCCCATACTTAGCGGTTCGATCGACGGGACGCTGGTTGTTGGGTGGAAGAGTGAAGGCGGCTCATGATAATGACGGCCCACTACGAAACGACTTCAACGTCATGCCCGTCGGTACAACGCTTCGGCAAGGAGGAAGAATCGGATGATCGATGCTCGCCAGATTCTGCGTCAATACTTCGGGTATGACGACTTTCGACCGCGACAAGCAGCGATCATCGATCATGTGAACCGGGGCGAGCACGCCATGGTCGTCATGCCGACGGGTATGGGGAAATCCCTCTGCTACCAAATCCCAGCACTTCAGCTGGGCGACGCGAAAGACTTGGTGCTGGTCTTGTCGCCGCTCATAGCGTTGATGCAAGACCAAGTCGACTCGCTACGTCGTCGCGGCATCGATGCGACCTTCGTGAACTCTTCACTGGATCGTCAGACAAGGGTTTCCCGCTACGAGGAACTCGCCGAAAACCAATATCGGTTGCTGTTCGTGACGCCCGAGCGATTTCGCAAACCAGATTTCTGCGAAGCCATCGGCAAACGCAAGGTCGCCTTGCTTGCCATCGATGAGGCGCATTGCGTGAGTCAATGGGGCCACGACTTTCGACCTGACTACACACGCGTCGCCGACATACGGCAGCAGCTCGGAAGTCCGACGACCATCGCCTTGACGGCGACGGCGACCGCGGAATGCCGTCGAGACATCTATCGGCAAATTGGCATCGACGCCGCCGAGATCCAGCTCTTCCATGAAGGGATCGATCGCCCCAACCTCAGCCTCGACGTTTGGGAGGTCTACGACGAACAGGAGAAACTCCAGCGACTGCACGATGCGCTTGCCGATCCCGAGTTTCAGACTGGTAGCGTGATCGTCTACTTTTCGCTCATCAAAACACTGCAGCGATTCAGCGATCATTTGCTCAGCCAGGGCGTCGACCATGTTTCCTACCACGGCGATTTGCCAAGAAAGTTGCGGCGCCGTGTCCAGGACGAATTTATGAGCGGTGACGCCGATCTTGTCCTCGCCACCAATGCGTTTGGGATGGGGATCGACAAAGCTGACATACGCATGGTGATTCACGCCGAGACCCCAGGCAGCATCGAGTCGTATTACCAGGAGGTCGGCCGCGCCGGCCGCGATGGCTTGGCCAGTCGTTGCATTTGGATGTACGCGCAAGAAGACCTGATGACACAAATGCAGTTCATCGAGTGGTCCAACCCCGACGCCGCGTTCTACACGCGGCTTTATCAATTGCTCGCCGAACGTGGCGAGCAATGCCGCGCATTTGGTTTGGACTGGATGAACGGTGAACTTCAGCGGCGAAGCAAGCACGATCACCGTCTCGCCACTGCGATCGCGATACTCGATCGACATGGCACGATCGGCGGTCCTCGGCCGCCGGAGTGTTTCGACGTCCTGCAGCCGTTGCCAGAATCGCTCCAAGAGGAAGAGCGGCTTGCGGAAAAAAAGCGGCGCGACCAACAGCGGCTCTACGCGATGGTGCAGCTCGCGGCCGAAACCGGAGACCGCAAGGCATTTCTGAACGACTACTTCCTGGCGGGCGAAGAATAGCGCGATGACGGCAAGCGCCAGGCGGTCGGTAGCTCAAGCAACAGCCGGATCGTCGGGGTCATCGCGCACAAAGCATCCACGCGCGAGATCGATGCAACTGGCATTGGGGTGACGTTGCGACATCGAATTCACCGATAGAGTCGGTGTGGAGCGCCCGAGCAGCGTGAACCCATGTTGCCAACCCAAAAATCACCCACCGAACGCTACGGTAGGTTTGGCTCGAGCAACAACTGGGCCGGAGTGTAGCCACCAAGCCAGATCGTCGCTCCGTTGGCATCACAGCATTCGAGTTCAAAGCCGTATGGGTCCTGGTAAACCTCCAGGATCGTCGCAATGTTGCCCATCTTCGGCGGACGCCTGCAATTCGGAGCGTCGACGATGACGGTCGCCTCGTCCAAGATGGAGACAACGCGAACGACATCATACGGACCGAAGGATGGCGGAACGAGTTTGCTCAAGTTGTCACTTATGATCGACGATCCTAGGCGAGAGGGGGCTACATGCACAGGCCCAGTACCATTCCGGTTGCGAAGTCGCAGGATGGGCAAGCCATCCTTTCTTCACGCTCTGCCTGGATCGCAAGCTCGCATTCCTTGCAGATCGGAGCTCGCTCGATCTCCTAACGCGTTCGCTTCGTGCCACATCGCGAGCACTGGTGGCCAAATAGATCCTTAAACACTCCGAGTCCCTCGCGAAAGAGTCACCAAGCGTAGTCCCGTGTCGTACGCCTCCAGGCCCCGTAGGCTCCCGTAACGCTTATCCCAGGCGCCGGAATCGAGATCTTCGGAGAGATCCCCGACGATCCGATCGACCACCGACTCTTGCAGGCGTGCGAACGCCGAGGTTGCCGCCCGCGCGTCGGCGTTCAAGACACGCTCAGGATGCGCCCAAAAAGAACCCGACATCCAGTCACGGCAGTCGCGAGGAATCGGCACCGTTTGGATTTCGGCTCCCTCGCCCAGCCAGCGAATCAAGTCATCCATCGGCGGAAAGCCTGCGATATCGAACTCGCCGATCTCCGGTGCATAGTCGGTGATCAACCACCACCGAGTGCTGACGTCGGGGTCATACGTGAGGATCACGATTCGATCTCGGGTGACGCGCAGGAGTTCGTGCACTCCGCGCTCGCGGTCGTCCCAATGGTGTAACGTTAAGATCGCCATGGCCGCATCAACGGCCGCGTCGCGAAGCGGCAACGAGGTAGCGCTCGCTCGGATCGCCGGGACTCGATCGAACGGTCGTTGCGCAGCCATCACATCGCTCGGTTCGATCGCGAGCACATGCCGATCGGTCGGTTCATACGAGCCCGTGCCGGCGCCCACATTCAAGACCGATTTTGCGTTCCCCAATGCACCGTGAATCCGCGCACCGATCTGCGGATCTTCTCGCCGAGTCTGCGAGTAGTGTTGTCCGATGGTGTCGTAACGTACTGTCGCCACAGTTTTCTCCCGAGGAAGACTCCCCCAAGCAATGACGCAGCATGGCGTCGCCGCCGTTGCGCGTCCAGGTTGGAAACGAGAGGCGTGGGCCGGTTTCGAATAGAAAGAACCGAGGGCGGGCACTGATGCGCTTGCCCTCGGTCCCCGCGCGGTCGAAACGCTAAATCGCCGCAGCATCCAGCAAGAATGCCCCGTTGTTCGCAACCGGCAAAAGCGGCATCCATCGCTCGCCTGAGATCGTGGTGGATCGTGCGTCGCGGCCGGGGAAAAACTCCACACCGAGCAGGAAGCTCCAGGTGTCCTCGTGGGAACCGTCAAACCCCGGTGAAGCGGTCGGATTCATGTACATGATGTTGCCGACAAATCCCACAGTGTGACTCAACGGGACGTTGACCGTCGCGGTTGCGAGGAAATCGCCCAGGCTGCCGTCGCCATTGACGCGAGAATCCTCGACACGCCCGATCGAGATGATGGTGTTGCCGCCACCGGCGGACCACTTGTGGTGCCAGTAGGCGCTCATGTGATTGATCGGCCGCGTCGTGACGGTTTCGTTGGCGGTGGGCATCGCACCGCCGCGGCCCACACCTGATGTCGTATCGTCGACCGCACGGAACGCGCCAAGCACACCGAACTCGTTCGAAGCGCTGGTCGCGTAGCCCAGGCGATAGCGGATCTGACTGACCGCAAGGGAGAGGCCCCATGAACCGGAGTTCTCAGTGGTCATCCAATCCTGCGCGAATGCGACGGTGATCGGGGCACGTTCGGTGGCCCGTTTGAACAGTCCGTACGTGACAAAGGTCTGCTGCATCTTGCGGGTCGGGTCGAGCCGGTAGGCGTTCCCTTTCCAATCGTAGAGCCCCGTCGTGACACCGCCTTGCAAACCGATACCCGTCCAGTCGCTAAAGGAACCCAAGCGAGTCCCAAAGTTGAAGCCGCCGTAGACACCGTTGTTTTGCCAGCCGTTGTCGCCGACGCCACGAAAGGTCTCATAGCCGAACAAGCCCACCAACGACCAGTTGCGTCGAACGTTGGGTTGGATACAAGCGTCCCGTAGCGACGGGTCTTCTCCCCGCAACGGAAAGGCATCTGCAAACGACAGGCCCCACGGAGGCGACGGGCTCACCGCCACAACACTGCAACCCCTCGAGTGCCCGGTGCAATCGACGCAGCTCGCGACAAGACCTTCATCCTCTGACAGCAGCGATGGCGGAAGCACTGACTCAAGCGTCGAGTCAGACGCGGAACAGTGCGCTGCATTGATAGCAAAACAAATGAGAAGCAGAATCGCGGAGCGCATCAGATGTTCTTGGTCGCAATAACGGAGTCCCCCGTGGTCTATCGGTCCGATGTGGCATGCGAAGTCACAGTGGTGAACATCCGCCACCAAAGCTCACTCAACAGTTACAGTTTCTGTACCATCTGACACGAGACATTTGCTTGCAATACGGCGAACGAGACCACGGGAGAAGCATGGACCTGCAGGAGCGAATCGTGCGCCGTTTGGAAGACTTTGTCCTGGCGGAGCGAGGCTTGGATTCCGTCGGCGACATTCGTTTCCAGCACGAGGGTGAAGAGCAGTCGGCCTATCCCTACATCCGGGCACTTAATTCTTCGTTTATCCATGCGTTGCAGTCGCTGCCGGCTGCTCTGCAAAGACACGCCGGCGAGTGAGGGTTTTTAGAAGTCGGATGCGGTATCGGAACGAAATGCGAACTCGCGCGATTGATCGGCTTCCGCTCGCACGGGATCGATCTCTTGCAGCAATACGTTGACCTCGCGCGACAGGTCTTTCCCGATTGCCGTTTTGAGACCGCGAACGCCTTGGAATACGAGTACGCGGGCTTCGACGTGGTCTACTATCACGTGCCCTTCTTTGAAGATCATTTGCTCGAGGCGTTGGAAGAGCGAGTCGCCGCCGGGCTCTCGACGGGATCGGTCTTGATTGCGACGCGACATTCAAACGCTTTCAACAGTTCCCTTGAACAGCCGTCATCTGCGTGGCAACCGGTACGCTGCGACGCGGACGTCGGTCGGCTTCGCGTGATTCGAAAAGCGAACACACGTCGCGAGGATTAGCGGCTGATCGAGAGAGGGATCTCAACCTGTCGATAGACGCCGAAGATTTCCACTCGCGCCGACGCGAACTCTTCGAGACGATGTCGCTTGAATAACGGGAGACCCTTCCGAAGCTTGATCGGCAGTTCGGTGACGACGATGCGTGTTAGCAATCCGTTTTCCAAGAACTGTGACGCCAATTCGCCGCCGCCCAACAGCCATAAGTGCCGGATGCCGCGCTCGTTGGCTTGCTCCATCAGTGAACTGATTGAAGTCGTCGGAATCAGACTCGCGCCCGGCAGCGCGGTGAGCTTTCGGCGGGTGAATACCCACGCGGGTTTGTCTTCGTACGGCCAAGTACCATGGTCGTGGATGAAGTCATAGGTTCGACGTCCCATCACGAGCGCATCGATTTCCTGGAACAGCTTTGCGAGGTGACTCTGCGGCGCATCCTCATACTCTTCGAGCCAAGAAACATCGCCATCTTCTCGCGCGATGAAGCCGTCCTGGCTTGTCGCCGCACAGTAGGTGATTTTCATTTGCAAACCCTAGCGAAGACGATGAACCTGGCGTGGTAACGCGGCGCGTCACTCTCTACCAGAGTGTGTTGCGAGCGCGCTCGGGCCACTCTTGGTCGTATCCATCGCCGCCGACGCGATCGTCGCTGAGATTGGCGAGTATTTCACCGGGCGTCGGCAACTGGCCTTCGCCGATATGGTGCTCGGCATTCCAGAGGTCCGAGCGGAGGATCGCGCGGCCGCACTGAAAAAAGACTTCCTGAACATCAATCACGATGACCGATCGCGGCGGCTTGCCATCGGTCTCAAACGAATCCAGTCGTTCTCGCTCCACTGAAATGCGTGCCAGGCCATTGACTCGGACCGTCATCAGCGAGCCGGGCACGAAAAACAAGAGCGCGACCCGTGGATCAAGTACGATGTTGCGAAGCGAGTCAATCCGGTTGTTGCCTCGGCGATCCGGAAGCAATAAGCACTTGGAACCTTCGAGCCGAACAAAGCCGGGCGAATCGCCGCGTGGCGAACAGTCGAGCCCGTTGGGTCCCGAGGTGGCGAGAGCGAGAAACGGCGAGGCCTCAATGAATCGACGATAGTCATCCGTGATTTCGTCCGTCACCTTGACCGTCGCAGTCTCCGCGGGCGTGCCATAAATCGATTCGAGTTGCTCGATCGTCGTGATGTCGCTCATGGACAGTGAGGTCCCTCCGCGGTTTCTTGGCCATGCTTGCGAGACGAACGTATCATGTGATGTTGCTCGCTCGGTGATGACAGATCAACTCGAGCGTATTCTCTTCGGGGTCTTTGAAAAACAGGGCGCGTGCGTTCATGTCGGGGAACTCCGAAAAGGTGAGCTCCAGCTTTAGCGACGCTAACCGCTGGGCATGTTGCTCAAAGCTCTCCGGCGGGACCTCAAATGCGAGGTGATTGAGCGTTGAACGTCGCACATCGTGTCCGGCAAAGCGGTGTCGTGCGTGGATGTGTCGGCGATGGTCGATCAAGGCGAGCAGTTGCGGGTGACCGTGCCGTCCCAGCGGCGTTGGAGTGTCGCAAATCACGAGGAACGTGATCGTCGGCTCACCGCCCTCCAAAGCCGCCGTCGACTCCATTGAGAACTCACTGTGCAGCTTGAACCCTAGCACGTCCCGATAGAACGCTCGCATCGTCGGCAAATCTGCCACGCTTAGCACGATTTCCGAGACGCCGGTGATGGGTGGCGTGGTTTCGACGTCGAACTCTGCCATGGTGTTCACGTGTGTCCGTGTGTGACTTCGACGTCGCCGTCCTCACGAAGACGTACTCTGGGTCGACCGTTTTGAAAACCGCAGACAATGATCTGCGTTCCGTTCTGAAGCAACTCGCCCGTGTCCGAGACAGCGGAGAGCCGTTGGCCCGCCACGGTGATATGGCCGTTCGGTCGCAAAGGCGAGACAACCGTACCGTGCCGGCCGATGCACGCCTCCTCATTGAGGCCAATCGCGTCGCCTGGGTCTGTCGGCGGATGAAGAATCAACTCGGGAAAGCCAAAGCACCACTCTCGCAAAACGACAACCGCGGCAAACAGAGGCCCCGCGCCTTCGCGCACGTCGGACGCTTCGTTAACGAGGGCCAAAAGGCATCCGACGCCAAGCAAGATGGCGACGATCGCCCACAAGCTAATGGCGAGGAGCCAACAAAGAATCGTCAATCCACATAGAGCAATCACTGCACGTGCGATGGCCGCCGGTAGCAAAGGTCGCAAATCGATCGTCGTCTCCTGAGCGTCAGATTCAACCCAAACGCGGATGTATCCGATGAAGCCTACGATGAACAGGATCATGAGCGGAACATCGACCCACGCCCTAAATGCCAACCACTCCACCGCCCGGTTGCTCCTAACTCGTTGCGACCTTCCTCCAAGCCCATGCCGGACTTTGTCACCTCCCCGCCGGGATTCTATCGAATTGACCGCCCGTCACACAAACAGCATTTGCTGACGAAGCCTCGGCGGAGCCGTTTTGGAGACTTTTGGGGCTTCGATCCGAAGCAGTTCCGAGACCCGATAGCGATCAGCGCAGCAAAGCTTCAGGTTTGGGCCGAGCGTTTTGCGGTGCGTTCGCAGCGCGACCTCCGGATCATTGCACTCTTCGCTCAGGTGAGCCAACATCGCCCACTGTAAATCGGGACTGGCTTTTTGAAGCAACTCCACGGCATCGGGATTGGAGATGTGGCCCCGATCGCCCGCGATCCGCGACTTGAGCATGTCCGGATATCTCGATTCGATCAACATCGCCGGGTCGTAGTTGCTCTCCAACACGACCGCATCAAGCGTCCCGATCACGTCCGTTAAACGCCGAAAGGAATGTCCCAAATCGGTCAGCACGCCGAGCCGTTTGACCCCGTCGTCGATCACGAACGCGACCGGATCGGCGGCGTCGTGCGGTGTACGAATCGTTTCCACGGTGACATGCCCGATGCGAAAGGATTCATCGGATTCGAAATAGCGGATCTGACGCAATTCGCCCTGTTTGCGTTTTCGCTGAACCGTCCGAAGCGTCGCCCGAGAGACGTGAATCGGCAAATCAAATCGGCGATGGATCGTCCCCAGGCACCGCGTGTGATCGCTGTGATCATGAGAGATCAACAACGCTGAGAGTGCGCCCGAATCCTTGCCAAGCGACTTCAATCGCACATCGACCTGACGCGCGCTGATTCCCGCGTCAATCAGCAAACGGACGTCGTCGCACTCGACGTACGCGCAATTGCCACTGCTTCCCGATTGCAGACAGATGACTTCCATAACGCCGAGCGTACCGCACCCGGCAACGCCGAGAAACCCCGAGCAACCCTGCTGGGCGGAGTGGCCCTTCGGAAGCGGACGCTCTATTCCGGCAGGCCGCCATCGGAACGGCCATAGAGCTTGACCAGAGTCTCGAAATCGGTCGAGTCTGAAAGAAAACGCACCGAACCGTCCGCCACCGCGATAAACGCGCCGCCGGGATGAAACGAGTAGATGCCGACTTCATTGGACTCGTTGACGCCGACTCCGTTGCTGTTGATGGACCAAACAAACGTGTTGCTGGCGATCCATCCGGTCTGCCCCGCATAGAAGCCATCTGGGTTCTCGGGGGTGACATTACGTCGCCCGTCCTTCATGGAATACGGCTTGCCCGCGCGTTCGACCAGCGCGAGCGTGTGGGACAGTCCGTCGGTCACGTCGCGGAACTTGCCCTGGCGGTAACTTCGCAGCAGAGATCCCGTCGTTCGCGGTTGATCGAAGACCGGCCATCCCCAGATGCCCCAGCGAACGAACTTGGTCGCGTTCACGCTGACATCCTCGGCAATCGTCTGCGGCAACACTTGGATACCCGCCATCGCGTCGTAGTCACTGCGAACAACGCGATAGCGATGACGGTCTTGGATGTCTTCGGGCGCTATCGATGTCATCTCGTGTTTGAGCCCCCATCCCATCTCGCTGGCGTCGCCCCCACTGGGGCAAAGGAACATCGACACGGGCGTTTGCCCTGCCGGCTGATTCTCAGGACCGGTGGAGATCTTCGTCATGTCGATCTGTAGCTTGAGCGGCTCTTGCTCCAGATACGGTAGCAGCGGCACTCGCCACGAATGCATGTGGAACAAGTCCCACTCGCGCAGCGGAAATTGGAGCGCCGTCCCGTTGTAGAATGACGGCAACGATCGCTCGGTGTCGTGATGCGCTTGGATCGCGATCAAAGACTGACGCAAATGGTTTTGACACTGGATGCGACGGGCCGACTCACGTGAGGCTTGAACTCCAGTCAGCAAGAGCGCCAACAGCACGCCCGCAATACCGATGACAGCCAAGAGTTCGATCAGAGTGAGGCCGGATCGACGCACGGCGGTTTTCCCAGAGAGTGGCGAAAAGACAAGTTCAGCCCGAGGATGGAGAAGCCTCGGTCAATTGTCTATCAATCCGACATTTTCATCCAAAGCATCGAGTCTCGAGGTTTCGGTTAAAATCCGACCCCAACCGCCTCCTGGAAACCGCCGATGAAATCCACGCGTTCTGCCCTCCGCGTCCCTGTCTTCGTTGCCAGCCTCTGTGTGTCTCACGTCGCACTCGCCCAGCGAATGCCCCGCGAAGATGTCATTGAGGTCCCGGCGATTGGCTCGGGTCTTTGCGTGAGCAACGTGTTCCAATCCAACATGGTGCTCCAGCGCGACAAGCCGATCCGCGTTTGGGGGTGGTCCGCACCCGGCGACGAAGTGACTGTGGCTTTCGCGGGAGCCAGCGCAACGACCACCGCCCAAAAAGACCGCTCCTGGAAGGTGACGCTGCCCGCGGTTACCGCCAACGCGGCACCACAATCACTGACCGTCACCGCCGACAACCAAACGTTGACACTGGAAAACATCCTCGTCGGCGATGTCTGGATTCTCGGCGGCCAAAGCAACATGGAATTTGAATTGGCGAAAGTGGAGAATGGAAGTCTCGAGATCATCTCCGCCAATTATCCGCAGATCCGTATTCTCACCGTCCCGTACGGCATTGGCCCCGAAACCCAACCCGGTTTTGCGCGGCTACACGAATACAGCAGCTGGTTCGGGCGTCATTTTCGCAAGGGCGATTGGGACGTCTGCTCGCCCGCAATCGCGCGCGAGCTCTCGGCCATCGGTTTTGTTTTTGCACGCCGGATTCATCAAGCAACGCAAGTGCCGATCGGAGTCATCGATGCCTCACGCGGTGGAACCACCGTTGAAACCTGGACGCCGCTTTCGGTGCTCCGCGAGATGGCAAGTGAAACCACGCAAGCGAAACTCGCCAAGTTCGACCAAGCCGTCGCGGCTTTCGATCCCAAAGCAGACCTCGAAAAACGGATCGCCCAACACCGTGATTGGCTGGCGCGCCAAGCCAAAGAAGGCAAGGTCGTCCCCGAAGACCGAAAGGCCTTGCCCGACGACCTGCGTCCGGGCCCTATCGCCGATCACAACCATCCGGGACACTGCTACGCGGGCATGATCGCACCGCTCTCGGGGCTCTCCGTCAAAGGAGCGATCTTTCACCAAGGCTACAACAACGCCTTCGACGGTTCGGAGGGCATCGAGATGTATGGCGACATCTTGCCCGAGATGATCAAAGCATGGCGGGCGACCTTTCACGATCCCGAGATGCCATTTGGAATCCTCTCGCTGTGCACCGACGGGTACCCGCAAACCCGAGACGACTACTGCGAAAAAATGTTTAACGCCGGCATCGAGATTCGCGCCGCGCAGTACGATTGTTTTCTCAAGCTCTATCGATCCGGCGACCGGCATGTTGGTTTTGTCAGCACCTACGACCTCCGTCGGCGCTGGTATCACCCCCAGCTCAAGCTGCCCGCGGGCGAACGGATCGCACGCTGGGCGCTGGCCACCGAATACGGTTTCGAGCGCCAAGTGCAATGGAAGCCGCCGATGTTGGTCAAGATGAACGTCGAGCCCGGCGAGTTGATCCTCCAATTCGACACCGACGTGAGCGATCCGATGGACGGCCGGATCGAAGGCTTTGCGATTGCCGGCGAAGACCGATGTTTCCATCCCGCTGACGTTGCTTACGCCACGAAGGGAAAGGACAACCGTGGCCGCGTTCAAGAGGATCGCAAACGCCTTGTACTGACCTCGTCGATGGTCGCCGATCCGATTCACTTCCGCTACGCGTGGGGCCGCAACCCGATCGCAAATCTACAAGCCACCGGAAACAAAGATCTTCCGTTTGCGACCCAGCGAAGCGACAGTTGGAGGATGGAACAGGTTCCGCGAGGCGTCCTTCGCGATGACGCGACGCTGCCCATTTCGCGAGGCGACCGCGGCAAGATCCTTCAAGCACTGCGCGAACAAGACAAGGCTCGACGACGAAACGACGCCCGATCGCTGCTGGAGACACTTGGCGATTAAGCGCCGGACTTAAGGGAGGTTGACGCTGAATAACACGCATCACCCGCTCCTCGCGTCGCTCGACTCTCCCTCGAGGGAGAGTAAAAGCCGGAGGAGTGCCCTCCTAATCGTCGATATCGGTGAGCCGTCTTTCGGCCGCTGGCAAAGGTTCGGTTTAAAGCTCTTCGATTCGTAGCCGCCGGTATTCAACTTGCCCGCGGTCGCCTTCCAATCCGATCGGACCCGATTCCGGTACCGCCATCGCCTCTTCGATCACTTCTCCGTTGCAGGTGCAGCGTGCGGTTGTTCCCCGCACCGTGATTTCCATCTCATTCCAGCCAAAAGAGTTGAAGGAGGAGAGGTCCTTGTACGGTCCCGCCAGCGGAAAGTCACGACACTGAAGCTGCTTACCACGGATGAAGATGCCGCTGTCAGCCATCGGTGTTGCACGAAACTCCAGCTTGAAACGAAAGTCCTTACCGAAGTCCTTGGTTGTCCAAAGCTGTTGGATCTTGCGACCTTCGGGCGGCGTGGTCACAACCAGTCGGCCGCCGATCACCGCGTAGCGTCCGTCGGGCGAATTCGTTTGACCGCCGAGGTCGAGTGGTTCATCCACCAGCGGCCACACCACGCCCTCCGGCTTTCGCGACATCCACCGCTCGCGCGATTTTCGCATCCCATCCGGTGTTCGACGGTAGCCCCAACCGGTCAAGTCTTTTCCGTTGAACAGGCTTTGCGTCTCCGGTTCCCGCTCGAACGGTTCCGGCTCCGTTTCCATCAATCCGAGCGTCGCGAAGATGGGAGTCATGGCTGCTTCCCACTTCTTGTAGCCAAGCCCATTGGGGTGCAACAGATCCGGGAACTCCTCTTTGACGGCGTCGCCCTTGGAATCAGCGAACAGCGTCCAAGTGTCGAGTACGGTCACTTGAGCGTCCCCGCGAATCGCATTCCGGCACAGGCGGTTGATTTCCTTGATCTTGTTCGCCGGACGCGCCTTCGTCGCGCTGCTGGGGAAAACCTCACACAAGACGATCGGCATCGATGCATCATGCTTCTTAAGCGCGGCAAGGATGGAACGGATGTTGGCGACGATGGTTTCCGGTTCCGCCTTCTCTTCCAGGTCGTTGGTGCCCATCAGCATCACGACCGCCAAGGGGTTTAGACGCAAAACATCTTCTTCGAGTCGAAAAAGCATGCCGCGGGTCGTATCCCCGCTGATGCCACGATTGGCTTTCTTCACACCCGGGAACGCGCCTCGAAAATCTTCACCCCAACCCTGAGTGATCGAGTCGCCCAAGAACACGACGGCGCCGGACGATCGAGCTTGTGAGTCAGCGAACATCGTGCGGCGACGACGCCACAAGCTCCGGAACCACTCGTATCGTCGCATCGGGCCAACGCCGGGCAGACTCTCATCGTCGGGGATCGCGTACGTTTTTGTCTCGGCGACGTCTTGAGCCGTGGTCTCGGCTCCAAAACAGGAGGCAACACAAACGATCACGAGCAACGCACGCGAGGAAAAATTTGTCAGCATCAATTCGGCACCGGTGGGGAAGTCATTCGGGAAGCCATGACTGTAATAGCGCGGCGGTGCTCGTGCCAACGGCCGCCGCCGGTCATGTTTCAAGCTTTCGCGGAGTCAGGCTTCGCGCGATCACTCCTTTCCCATCGTGCCGCGATCCCGTCCGACGGTCCCTCAGCGGTCTCGGTCGAGGGACTCGGGCTTTGCGGCGATGCGGTCGAGGTTCGCTCTCTGAAGGAGGTGCAAGCTCTCGTCAGGCTCCAAGAAGAATGGGATCTCATCGACAACTTCAAACTCGTGCGGTCGTTGCGCCATCAACTTCTGGTAAGACTCGTCGGTGGCGATCACATAGTGATCATCACCGCGGTCCAGAAATTCGAGCGTTTGATCGGCGTCTCCCGAATCGATGGGCGTTAGCGGCGCCCCGAGGTAAAACACCCAGCTCGAGCGAAACACGCCGCTGTGAGCGAATCTGGCGGTTGGATGTTGTGTGTGAATCGCCTCCGCCAACCGATCGATCTGCTGATGGTCGCTGACACGGGGCGCTCCCCATCCAAACATCATGATCACAAACAAGCATGCGGTCACCGAGGTGCAACGGACCGTCCACTGAGTCTCTCCGAGTTTCCACGCCCACGTCGCGGCGCACGCCCCGAGGACCAACAAGACGCCGACCAAGAGCAACGGAGCCGCGTTCGGCACGAACTCGACGGCGAGCGTCGGAATCACGATCGAAATCGCGACGCCAACCAGCGCAAGCACGGCGAAAGATGCGTAGGGCCAGTAGTTTGCAACCGAACTGCGCTTCTCCGCCAAGCGGACGAGATAGTGTGCAAACAACAACGCGGCTGCGGGGTGACACGGCGAGATGTAGCTCGGCAACTTCGTACTGGCTAGCGAAAACAGAACGATGATCACCCCCACCCAGCAACAAAGAAAAGTCAGTGCGACTCGGCGGCCGCGCGCCTCATCGGTTTCCTCGGAACGGTCTCGGATCGCCGCAATCACGTCCAACAGCGCGGGCAGAAAAAAAATCGACCACGGAAACGTCCCGATCAAAAACGCCGTCACATAGTAAAACGGACCGCCGCCGTGGTTCTCCATGGCATTGACCGCGCGTCCCAGGTTGTGCTCGAAAAAGAAACCGCGCGTCCATGCACCGTCCGATCGCACGGTCACCCAGATATACCACGGCAGCGCGACCGCCAGCACGGAGGCGATCAGGATCCCCAACCGCATCGAAAGGCATGTCTTCAAAAAGTGGATTGGATGAATGACGGCGAGGATTTTTGCGAACCAGGAATGACGCTCGACATCTTTGGGTGAGGCTTGATGAATCAGTAAAAACATCCCGATGATCGCGCACGGGACCAGGAACCCGATCGGTCCCTTCGCGAGCGCCGCCATTCCCATCAGTCCATACATCAACGCGGTCGCGGCCCAGCCGGTCGGAAAGGCCTGATTGGCATCACCCGAACCAGCGGACGGTTCGTTTCCGCCACTGATCAATCTCAACGGCTTGCCGAACGCGGGTGTCGCCCAGACGTAGACCGCAAGGGACGCCGTCATAAAGAAGATCAGCACCGAGTCCGGAGTTGCGGCCCGAGACGCCACCACAAACATCAGCATCGACGACAGCGCAATCCCTCCGAGCATCCCAACGCCACGACCGAGCAGCCGGACGCCGAGCGAAGCGGTCATCAGCACCGTCCCGACGGCGAGCGCCGCCGACCAAAAGCGTGCCGCAAACTCGGTCACACCAAACGCCTCGTACGCGCTGATCATGAACCAATAAAGTAGTACCGGTTTGTGTGTCCGGATCTGGCCATTGAACCAGGGTACGACCCAGTCACCGCGGGTCATCATCTCAACGGCGCAGCCGGCGTTCCTCGGTTCGTCCTCATCCCATAGCTTCGCGCCGCCGAGGTTGAGAAAAAAGATTGAGGAGGAAACAAGTATTAACAGTGATGAATGCTTGACAACGTCCATGTCGTTTCGGTTTAAGGGCTCACACGGAACGCAGCGTCAACGATGCGCCCGTAAAAACGGAACGGAAATCGCAATTCGGCTGGTTTGTAGCGATTGTCCAAGCCGACCCACAAGATAGCTTGTGACAGACCTCGTCCGGTTTGCTGTTGCTAGCAAACCCACGTCAAGGAAACCGTTGAGATGTCATCCGGGCCTGCCGCAGCCGATCTTCCGCGTAACCTGGGCGATGTCGCCAAGGTGCCGGAGTCCGTCGCGGGTGTTTCGGTCGGCACTTGGTTGCGTGTGGCGATCCTTTCGATGCTCGGATTGGCGATCTTGCCGTTGGATCGAACGTTGATCGCGTGGATCGGAAAAGACTGCTTGCCGGGCGAACTCGAGGTTTTGCTTCACCGTGTCGAACCCTTTGGTCATGCCTACGGGGTTTTGTTCATCGTCTTGACGCTTTGGATCGTGGCCCGGGCGGATCTTCGCCAAATCGGGTTGCTGTTTGGATGCAGCCTTGGGGCCGGCATTTTGGCCGACGTGGTGAAACTGTTCGTGGCTCGTTATCGTCCCTCGGCCCTGCCGGATGGACTGACATCGACGTTCCTCGGGTTGCGACCGATCTGGGACCCCAATGCATTCGGCGATCTCTTCAACAGCGATCACCATTCTTTTCCGTCGGCACACACCGCGACGGCTTTCGGGTTGGCGATCGCACTGGGGCACCTCTATCCCAAAGGTCGAACTTGGTTTTTGACGCTGGCAATCCTGGTCGCGTTCCAACGCGTTGCCTTCGGTTATCACTACCCCAGCGATACCTTCGTTGGGGCGGCCATCGGGATCCTGGCGGCGGGATTCATGATGCGGTGGATGCGTGTGGGGGAGCCAAACAGCACCTCCCGGTCGAGCGCTGCTTAAATCTGCTTAAACCCGTATTAACGGTGCGCTAAGTATCGTTAATAATCCCCGGTGGCACCTTTGCACTCATCGGAGGAAGAGCATCATGGCAGCACTGGTTTGGATTCTGGCGACGGGCGCGTCCGTCGCGGCACTGTTCTGGGCACACCGCTTCTATCGCGAAATGATGGAGGCCGACGAGGGTACGGATTTGATGCGAGAAATCGCGTCGAGCGTCCGCTCCGGGGCGGATGCGTATCTGAAGCAGCAGTATCGGATGGTCGCGGTCGTTTTCGTCGTCGTCGCCATCCTCCTGGCCATCGCCTCCTTCGTCCTCAAGGTTCAAAGCGGATTCGTCCCTGTGGCGTTCCTGACCGGCGGCTTCTTCAGCGGCTTGTGCGGCTGGTTCGGCATGAAAACCGCCACTTGGGCGAGCAGTCGCACGGCCGCCGGCGCCCAGCGATCGCTCAACGATGGGCTCCAAATCGCGTTTCGCAGCGGGGCCGTGATGGGTTTGACCGTGGTCGGCCTCGGCTTGATCTACATCTGCCTCTGGTTCGCCATCCTGTACTGGTGCATGCCCTTGCTGGGTGAAGGCCAGGCGATGACGCTACAGCAAATCTCGGTGGCAATGCTGTCGTTCGGCATGGGCGCCAGTGCCCAAGCGTTGTTCGCGCGAGTGGGCGGAGGAATCTTCACCAAGGCCGCCGACGTCGGCGCTGATTTGGTGGGCAAGGTCGAACAAAGCATGAAGGAGGACTCTCCCCGCAACCCCGCGACGATTGCTGATAACGTGGGCGACAACGTGGGTGACGTCGCGGGCATGG
>JBCBLJ010000172.1:0-12016 GCA_038520195.1 Planctomycetota bacterium | reverse complement strand
AGAAGAAGTCTTGCTGCGACAGCGGTTGTGACATGGGCTGCGACAGCGGATGCGCCGCCGCACCCGCTTGCGGATGCTCGGCTCCGATGGCCGCACCCATGTCACAACCGCTGTCGCAGCAAGACTTCTTCTTCTTCAGGTTGCCGAAGAGTTTGGCCAAGAGTCCGCCGCTGCACTTCTTGCTGCATCCACAGCCCGAATCGCAAGTCGAGACTTCACAGCCGCAAGCGGGCTCTGCAACGCAAGTACCGCAGGGAGCTTCGCAGCCGCAAGCCGGCTCAGTGGCGCAGCCACCGCACGGTGCTTCGCATCCGCATGCGGGCTCTTCGCAGCAGCTCGGTGCATCACAGCAGCTCTTCTTCTTGCAACCGCTGAACAAACCGCTCAGCAAGCCACCCTTCTTCTTTGTGCAGCAGCCGGTGTCGCACGAAGGAACTTCGCAGCCACACGCGGGCTCGACGGCGCATCCGCCGCAAGCCGGAGCTTCGCAGCCGCAAGCCGGCTCAGCGCATCCGCCGCAAGCCGGTGCTTCGCAACCACACGCGGGCTCAGCAGCACAGCCGCAAGCCGGAGCTTCGCAGCCACATGCTGGTTCGGCAACGCATCCGCCACATGCGGGAGCTTCGCAACCGCAAGCGGGTTCAGCGCATCCGCCGCAAGCCGGAGCTTCGCAGCCGCACGTTGGCATGGGTGCAGCGGCACATCCGCTGTCACAGCAAGAGCTGCTCTTGCAGCCCTTCATAAGTTTTTGGAGCAAGTCCATCCCTTGAGCTTGGCAACAAAAAGTGGTGCCAATCAAAAGAGCGAAAGTCATCAGTTTCCGGATCATCGGAACCACGTCTCCCTTCTCTGTTACGCGGGTCATCGGATGCAGGTTTAGCGAAGCCATCGTGTGCCGGTCAGACGCGGTCGCTGGACGAAGTTGCCGGCGATCGCATCTGATTTACACCCGTCGAGCACGGACAAACTGTGATTGTGGGACTCACCGCTCGCCGACTTCGTTCAGCTCGAGGCGATCCATCGTGGTGGAACGACTTTTCGCCAGTTTGTCGGCAATCGATTTTTTCGCTGCGTTGCTTCCGAGCACCCCAACGCGTCCGATGCGTTGAGGTTTCTGTTTGATCTGCCGCCATGCTGGGTCAAGCCGAGTCGGCGGACGAGATCAATAGTCCTATCGGAACGGATTAGGAGTTAGATCAGTGGTTCCGCCCTATTTTCGCTACCTTGCGAGCTTTTACGGCCTGGGAAACCGGACACACCTCTGCGGAGTCTCCGCAATGAGTGGGTTGCGAGCGTGGAATGTTCGCTAAGTTCGGTATAGACTACGAGTTAACGCCCTTGGCTCGGCGAAATCCCCACTCGGGCAGGGAGGGGTTTCTCGACCTCGTGCTCCCGCCCAACCTAAAGTCAATCGTCGGAATATGCCTGCGACCGGCCCCGAAGTCATCGATCTGACTCGTCTACCTCCCATCCCCTGCCCGTGTGGCACGGCTAGACGCGGGTTTGCCGATCGGGAAGACTTTCCCGGTACCGTTCACCTGACTGAGATCGAATTGAATGCTAGGACGCATTTTCACAACCATCACACCGAGGTGTACGTGATTTTGCAAAGTGAGCCGGATGCCGCGATCGAACTCGACGGCGTCCTCCATCCCGTGGCACCCATGACATCGGTGATGATCCCCCCCGGCACTCGCCACCGAGCCGTTGGGAGGATGCAAGTCTTGATCGTCTGCCTCCCGAAGTTTGACCCGCAGGACGAGCACTTCGACGACTGAACGCCAGAAACCGCCGTTCTTCGTTCGCGAAGTCCGGTAATCTCCCTTTCTGTGTCTGACGCCCACATGACCCCAACAACACGAATCGTCCCAGTTCGCGCTTGCATCGTGCTGTTTTGTCGCGATCGGAACGTTGGCCGCATCGGCCGTCGACAAACGAACTGGTGGGTTCACAGAATCAGCGCCGATGTGCGGGGCTCCCGAATGAACGAGAAGCTGCCGGATATCGGATTGACCGCAAACGGATATGTGCTCGACTTAATGGGGCAATGCAATCAGTTCTCTGGGAGTCAGCAACTGGAAATCCGTTCTTGGTCGGCGCCAAAGCGAATGGCGGAATTGGTTCCGGCCCCCTGGCGAGCGGATCGGTGGTGGCGCATGAAGCTTCGCGTCGACCTCCAACGCGAAACATCGGCGACGGTCGCGGTCGTCCGCGGCAAGGCCTGGCCTCGAGAAGAGGAGGAGCGGGAGCATTGGACGTTCACCGCCCGCGACAAATCACCCTATTTGAACATCAGTCCCGGTTTGCACGGCAATGCGAAGGACGTCGAGCCCTACCTGGACAACATCGAGGTCGTCGCGAACGACGCCGAGTAGTTTCGAAAATAAAATCACAAGTACACCCGTCACTCGAATTCAATCGCAATGCCCAAACAAGAACTCTCCGCAGTTTCAATGATCTGCCTGGCCGTTGTTCTCGGGTCCGTCACGACCGTTGCACTGAGCGGTTGCAAGCCTCCGACGGCGGTTCCGCGAGCCAAAAAGAGTAAAACCGAGAGCTCGATGGTGGCATCGAATCCAAATTCGGGCTTGGCCTCTCCAGGCGTCGAGTCGGCCTCTTGGTCGAACATGAGCAGCAACTTCACGAGCAACTTTACGAGTAACTTCACCAGCAATATGACGGGTGGATTTATTGTTGAGTGGGCCTCCAACTCCACCGGTTCGAGCAACCTGACGGGAAGCAACTTTACCGGTAGCAGCAACACCACCGTCTGGTCCGAAACGCCGATGACCAAGGTCACGCCGAGACAACCGGCCGTCGAGATCATGGTCAAAGCCGATGAACCGTCGGAGTCCGAGCCGGAAACGATCGCAGCCGAGCCGTCGCCAGCCGAACCTTCCCAAGCCGACCCCGACCCAGTCACCGAGACATCTGTCTCAGACGCGACGGTTGCCGAGCCGGCGGATGTTGAGTCCGGCAAGCCGAAATCGACCACGTTTGTTGTCACGGAAGTCGCTGAGCCCGAGTCGGTCGTCGAAGCGGGAAAAGACTGGCCTCAATGGGGCGGAACCCGTCTTCGCAACAACGTCCCGAACGTGACCGGCCTTCCGCAAGAATGGAATATCGGCAAGTTTGATCGCCGTAGCGGCGAGTGGGATAACACGCGGGCGAAGAACATCGCCTGGTACGCCAACCTGGGAAGCCAGACTTATGGCAACCCGGTTGTCTCTGACGGCCGCGTGTACGTCGGCACCAACAACGGTGCAGGATACCTCAAACGCTACTCGCCCAAAGTCGACTTGGGTTGCTTGATCGCGTTTAACGAAGCGGACGGCGAATTCCTTTGGCAGCACAGCAGCGAAAAGCTGAGTAGCGGACGCGACCACGATTGGCCGCTCCAGGGCATCTGCTGCTCGCCACTGGTCGAAGGCGACCGGCTTTGGTTCGTCACCAGCCGCGGCGAAGTCCGCTGTCTCGACGTCAAAGGGTTTGACGATGGCGAGGACGACGGAGCCGTCCAAGCGGAAGTCGCGCGGGTCGCAGACATCCTCCTCGCGAAACCCGAAGGCAAGTCGGCCCTGGAGGGACTCGCCAAGGGCGAATTCGCAGAGAGCCTCCTCGAAGCACTGAAGGCCGCCAACGAAGAGGTCGCCGGAGAGGTCAAGGTAGAAACAGTAACTGAGGGCACGGCTTGGAAAGCGACCGGAAACTTCAATGGCGTCGACAGAAGCCTCAGCATTGAGAAGGCGGGCGTCACACTCAGTGTCTTCAAGACGCTCGGCGTCGATGACAAACGCGATGCCGACACGATCTGGGTCTACGACATGATGGAAGACTTGGGCGTTCTCCAGCACAACATGTGCTCTTGCAGCGTCACAAGCTATGGTGATCTTCTGTTCGTCAACACCAGTAACGGCGTGGACGAAACGCACATTAACCTTCCCGCACCGGATGCTCCGACGTTCATTTGTTTGAACAAGAACACCGGTGAGCTGCTTTGGGCCGACCGATCGCCGGGCACGAACATTTTGCATGGCCAGTGGTCCAGCCCGACGGTTGGCGTACTCGGTGGTGTCCCCCAAGTCTTGTTCGCTGGCGGCGACGGATGGGTTTACAGCTTCCAAGCCGATGGCGGGGAAGACGGCGCAGGAACGTTGCTTTGGAAGTTCGACGCCAACCCCAAGGACTCCAAGTGGATCGTCGGCGGCGAGGGCACAAGAAACAACATCATCGCGACGCCAGTGGTGTACAACGATCTGGTCTACGTCGGCGTCGGACAAGACCCCGAACATAGCGAAGGCGAAGGGCACTTCTGGTGCATCGACCCCACCAAACGCGGCGATGTTTCTCCGCAACTCGCGATCAAGGTCGAAGGCGACAAACGAACGCCCATCCCTCATAAGCGAATTCAGGCCGTCGAGCCGGAGTTGGGTGAGATCGCGGTCAACAATCCGAACTCGGCCGTCGTGTGGCACTACTCGCTGAAGGACCAAAACGACGATGGCGAAATCGACTTCGAGGAAGAAATGCACCGCACCCTCGGCACTTGCGCGATCAAGGATGACCTGCTTTACATCGCTGACTTCTCGGGGCTCCTTCATTGCCTCGATGCTCGTGGCGAAAATGGTGAGGCGAAAGTTCACTTCACCTACGACATGCTCGCTCAAAGCTGGGGTAGCCCGCTGATCGCCGATGGGCACGTTTATGTTGGGGATGAAGACGGCGATGTCGCGATCTTCGAGTTCGGTGCGGAGAACAACGAACCGATCGAGGAAATCAATATGGGTAGCAGTGTCTACAGCACTCCGATCGCGGCCAACGGCCGGATCTACATCAGTACCAAAGATAAACTCTTCGCGATTGAAGCAAAGTAGAACGCAGATGGCCAAAACGGTAATTGATTGCGGCAATTGCGGTCCTGATTTCCACTCGATCCGACAGCTGGTGACTTCGAATTTCGACGCCGTTGTGGTGCAAACGCACAACGGACAAGAGACACTCGAAGCGCTCCGTGAAAAGCCCGATGTGGCGTTGGTGACGGTCAATCGAAAGCTCGATCGCGACTATTCCGATGGACTCGAAGTGGTAAGATTGATCAAGGCCGACGAGGATGTCGGTCGGGTACCGGTGATGCTGGTGACGAACTACGAAGAACACCAGGAGTCGGCGATCGAAGCCGGCTGCGTGCGAGGTTTCGGCAAACTCGCGCTCACCGAATCCAGTACAGTCGAATTGCTTCAGACCTATTTGGGATCATGACCGGCCCGTTTCGAAAGTTGCTCTCCGCGAAAATTCACCGCGCCACGGTCACCGAGGCGAACGTCGACTACGAAGGGAGCATCACGATTCCGCCTCACCTCTTGCAGGCGGCGGGAATCGCTCCGTATGAAGCCGTATGTGTTTGGAACGTGACGCGTGGCTCTCGGCTCGAGACCTACGCCATCGAGGGACTGCCGGATTCCGCGGATATCTGTGCTAACGGTGCCGCGGCCCACCTCATTCAGCCAGGTGACCGCGTCATCCTGGCCACGTACGCATTTGTCCCGGCGTCGGATTTGGATCAGCACCAGCCCAAACTCGTTTTCGTTGACGAACGAAATCAGATCGTGCACTCCGGCCCCGAGATCCCGGGTCCACAACGGCGGGAAAACGTGACCGGAGTTCCGACACCGGTTCATACCGCTGCGGACGATGTCAGCGGCCAGCCAAATTGAGACCGCGTTCGATGTTGTTGGCCGCCGCGATCCTCATAGGCCTCCTCGCCGGTGGTCTTCTCGGGATGCAACCGAGTGTGAACGGTGCGCTCGGCAAGAGTGTCGCGCATCCGCTGCAGGCTTCTCTGATTTCTTTTGCCAGCGGTACAGCGATCTTGTTGGTGCTGACGATCGCCCTCGGTGGATTTCCTCCCAAGTTTTTGACGCCGCCAGGTCAATTGCCATGGTGGATTTGGTTCGGAGGCTCCATCGGCGTGGTCATGGTGACGACCTCGTTGTTCTGGGTACCACGCGTCGGTTCGCTCCCCTGGTTTGCCGCCGTGATGACGGGACAAACGATCGTCGCGATCCTGCTGGATCACTATGGTTTACTCGGAAACCCCAGAAGCTCGGTCTCCGCCATGCGGCTGCTCGGTGCGGGATTGCTGATCGCGGGTGTTCTGCTGATCGTTGCGGCGAAACAACTCGAGTCCAGCGCCGAGCCGGGCGTCGACGACGCGGTTGAGGCGGAACGGGGCGCCAACTGAGCGTACCCGGGAACGACGCCAAGCTGACACCGAAACGCTGGTCTTTCGGACCACCGGAACCGATCAAGAACATCCGATCGGACTCGGCGATCCGTTCCCGCGTCGATTCCACCATCTTGATTTTCGTCAGCGCATGGGCTCGTGAAGTCCACTAACCTTGATATTCTTGAAATGCTGCTCGTCAGCGAATCGCTTCATTGCCTCACTCGACCAACGATATGTCCTCGAGCAAGCCAGTGCCGGAACAGAATGACTCCTTCGATTCCGATGAGATCCCTCCGAAATCGCTCGAGGAGATTTGGCAAACGTTCGGGAGCCAGTTGCGGCGGCGCGCTCGAACGCGACTGCGGCAGTACGGGCTGACTGGACAGACCGAATCGATGGACATCTGCAACGAAGTGATGGTCGATTTGGCGAAACGGCAGGACGGATCCGATTTTACGGCGGAAGACGTTCTCTCCTATATCCTGCGTGCGATCGATAACGAAGTGGTGGATACGTTCCGCACGCTGGCTCGACACTGTCGCGACTTTCGGCGAACTGAAGCGGTTCCGGTGGAGGAGATCAAGTTGCGTGTCGAGGAATCGACGCCAAGCCAAGTGGCGCTTCGACGCGAAGTGGCCGACCGCGTGCGTTCGATTCTGGGCGAGAACGATGCCGTGGCGGTCGATATGATGTTGGAGAACCGCGATTGGGCGGAAATCGGAGAGAGGCTTGGCGTCAAATCGGATGCCGCACGAATGCGCGTCCGCCGAGCACTCGATCGGGCGCGGAAAGAGATCGGGATTGAGGAATCTCTCTGATGGACGACGCGTCCCCGGCCCAACCCTGTCCTCCGCCGAGTGACGCCACCATCGACGAATTGATCCGTTGGGTTGCGGAACGCCGCATCGAACATCCCGGCGCACGTCTCAGTGAACTCGTCGACGCCGAGTTAATCTCGGACGCCGAACTCGTTGAACTCGTCTGCGTTGATCTCATCGGCCAGCGACGTCGCCAAGAGGATGTGCTCGTCGAACACTATCTTGCCCAATTCAATCGTCTTGGCGAGAGCGAAGAGGCCATTCTTGACCTCTTGGACGCCGAGATGTGTGTTCGGCGAGAAATGAATGAGCTTCGTCGCGTTGAGTTTTTCACGGATCGGTTTCCGCGACTCGCCGCGCCGATTCGACAATTGCTGTTTCTCGAAATGACTCCACCGAACGAGTCGATCAACCTCATCAAGGCCGAGCAGACACCGATTTCACTGAGCGGTCCCGATCTTCAAGCTGTCCAAGGGGGTGAGGGAACGATCGGTTTGAGCCTTGCGGACTCGGGGGCTGACGCTTCGGCCCCGGATTCCTTCGAGGGATCCTTTGAGGCCTGCGAGCAACGTGAGATAACGATCCCCAAGGGGAAGCGTGCCCGCGACGCACGATTTTCCGGCCGATCGGACGACTCGATCGATGCCCCGATCCCGATTCCGCCGCCCGCCTGGATGGGCGGCGCCCGTTGCATCGCGACCACGCCCACAAAGTTTGGCCGGTATTGGTTGGTCACCGGTCGCGACATCGAGCGTGGCGAGACCGTCGCGATGAAGGTCCTCCCGTTGCCGACGCCACTGGGGAGTACACAGCGTTCGCGGATGCTCGACCTTTGTGAGAAGACGAGCGCTTTATCCCATGCGTCCTGGATTCCTCCGCGAGTCGCAGCGATCAGCAATGGTCACCTTGCAGTCATTCGTCCGTGGATCTTTGGAACGCCTCTCTCGCAGGTCATGTCGTTGCTGGCCCCCGATGCGGCCTTCCGCCATCTCGTTCGAATCGCCTTTACGCTGTCGGCCGCTCATCGCACCGAAACGACTCACGGAAGCGTCAGTACCCACAATGCGATCGTAGATCACGACTCCAACGTCACGCTTGTCGACGCGTCTTCGGGGTTGGATGGGTGGATCGGCTATCTCTCAGACTGGGACAACGACTTAAAGGCGAGCTTGGCAACACGCATCCAGCTTGACACCATGTCCTTACTCCGCCTGGTCGCCTCGCAATGCCTTACTCAAATCGATCATTCATGGACTGCTTGGCCCGCCTTGCTTGCCGAAGGGATTGACCCTTGCCAACCGGACGCGTGTGCCCAGATCGGCGATCGACTGCAGAGTTTTCTCGATAGTCCGCCCGCGAGACAACGCTCCCGCTGGTGGAGTCGCGCCCGCTAGGCTTCGTCGGTGGTCCCGTCTGGTGAAGCGCCATCGACGTCGGTCAGACCGATGACCTCGGTCATGTTGGACACGTCGCGGTCATTTATCGCTATGGACGCCGCTGTTCCAACCAGTCTTGTTCGGGGACACGTCCCGAATTCTCTTTCGCCCACATCGGAGTTGGAAACCATCGCAGCTTGCTAACACGTGGATACGTTTCCCAGACATCGGATTCCTGGGGCGCAAGAATCCGAACATCGCCGGTCTTTCGCAGGTAGTCATCTAACTGTTGGGAAAGTTTGGCACGCGTGGCGGCGGACGCCGGATCTTCGGCAAGATTTTCAAGGCAGGCGGGATCGGTACGGATGTCGTACAGTTCTTCGGCCGGGCGCAGTGCCACAGCCGCATCGAATAGGCTTCGAACGTCGGTCTCCGACTGGTTCTTGATCATCCAAGTCAGTGTCGGACAAGCATCGATGTCGTGGTACCCGCCATGCATCGCACCGAGCTTCGAAGCCACCAATCGCCCTGTCTCGTCGTAGTCTGCTTTGTCAAACTTGCGTGGCGTCCCGGCGGGCCAACGCTCCGGCCGAAAGTTTCGAATGTAGAGATGCTGTTTCGTGCGAACACAACGGCATGGATAGCCGAGCGAATTGAAGCGTGAAGAAGAATGTCGCTCTCGACCGCTGAAGACAAACTCGCGTTTCGGTGGTGTCTTGTCCGACGGGCCGTAGTGGGGAAGCAGGTCGACACCGAACATCTCCTCCGAACCCTTTGGAACGACTTGCCCCGCGGACAAAATAGTTCGCGTCACATCGATCAAGCTGACGAGGTCGTCGGTTTCCTGGCCGGGCGGTAGACGTCGTGGCCAAGCGATTGCCAATGGCATATGGATCCCATACTCATAGCAATTCGCCTTCGCGCGAGGGAACGACATACCGTTATCGCTGGTGACAACAATGAGCGTGTTTTCCAACTCGCCGAGTTCTCGCAACCGGTCGATCATTCGGACCAGATGTGAATCAAACCACTGAATTTCGAAGAAGTAGTCCGCGATGTCGCCGCGCACCTCATCAGAGTCGGGAAGAAACTTCGGCACGGTCACTTTGTTGGGATCGATCCCGTTTTTGCGACCGAGCCCTTTTCCAAAGACTCGGTGAGGTTCGTGTCCGCCGAACCAAAAGCAGAAGGGCGTGCCGTCCTCTCGTTCATCGAGAAATGCATCGAAGTTGGCGGCGTAATCCGTCGCCGATATCCCCGGCGGTGATTTTAGCTTGAGCTTCGAATACGCCTTTCCGGCGGGATTGTGAGGCCAACCTTCGTGGCGTCCCGGCCCCCAACCTTTCCCGGTCATACCGACGTGGTATCCAGAGGCTGCCAATTGCTCTGTGAATACGGGAAGGTCACGTGGAAAGTAACTCGCGTGTGTCCCGGCTTCACGATTCTGCCAAATCTCACGCCCAGTTAAAAAAGCGGCACGCATCGGACTACACCCTGGCGCGGGCGTAAATGCGTTGTGAAACAGCACACCGGCTTTTGCGACGGCATCGAAACCGGGTGTCTTGATTTCTGCGGCCCCATAAGCCGACGCGTGCGGGTACGACTGATCGTCGGAAATCGCGAGCAGAATATTCGGCCGTTTCGCGTCGGCATTCGAAACGAAGGCGATGCACAGAAAGACCAAGGCAAGGTAGCGTGGCACGATTCAACTCGCGGTTCGGGGAGCGGGGCCACCATTATGCCAGACCACGTGACGTTTCGCTTTGATATCGGTTAAACTCCTCGGCTTCCCGCCTCTTTCCACGACGAGTCATTGAGATGCGAATCGTCCCCGCCATCGCCGCTGTCGGTTGCTTTCTGTTGGTCGGTTTGAAGGACCAAGATCCACCGGGCACTCAAGTCGCCACCTATGCCAATCGCTTTTTGGAGCAACTGGATGACGAGCAAAAATCCACTGGCATGATGGACTACGACTCCGAGAAACGAGTCGATTGGCACTTTATTCCGAAGGACGAACGCAAGGGTCTCCGACTCGGCAAAATGAGCTTGGTGCAGCGGGTCGCCGCACTGCGCACACTCCGTTCGGCGCTCAGCGAAGCCGGCTACGAGAAGGCCAGCAAGATTATGTTGCTCGAAGGCGTTCTGCGTGAGCTCGAGGGTGACGGACGTCGTTGGGAGCGGGATCCGCAGAAGTACTACATCACCATTTTCGGCACGCCGGGCGCGGAGGGAAAATGGGGTCTGAGTTTTGAAGGCCATCACCTTTCGATGAATTTCAGCTTTCGAGATGGCAAGCTTGTCGACAGCACGCCTCAATTCCTGGCCGCGAATCCGGCGACGATCATGGGCGATGTCAAAGGTCCACTCGGCAAGGGGACGCGGCTTCTTCGGGACGAAGAGCAACTCGCATTCGACCTGGTTCAATCACTATCCGACGAACAGCAGACCTCAGGCATCATTGCGGAGGAGGCACTCGAAGAGATTCGCTTTGCCGGTGAAGCACAGGTGACCCCCGAGGAATTGGTGGGCATCGCGTACTCGGAGCTTGAAGACGATCAGAAATCGCTGCTCAAGAAACTGGTTGCAACGTATGTCGACGCGGTGGCAGAACAGGTCGCCGAAAAGCGTCATGCGATGTTAAAGGAAGACGGCTGGGATGACGTTCATTTTGCCTGGGCGGGTCCAACCAAGCCAGGCATCGGCCACTACTATCGGATTCGTGGCAAACGATTCCTAGTCGAGTTTGTGAACACGCAAGCAGACGCGGCCGGCAACCCCGCAAATCATATTCACTGCGTTTGGCGAGACCTGGGTGGCGACTTTGACCTGACGCCTTAGCGAACTCGGGCCAAGGCTGGCTCACGCGGACAAACGACGCTTCGTGGCCGCCGGTTTCCACCTAACGCGGCAGCGGCGGAGGGATCGAAAGACCCATGTTGATTGGTCCAGTCTCTTTCCGCGTGCTTCGTTCAGTCCAGCCAGTCCTGATGATCTCGGGAAGACTGATGTCGTGCCCCGAATCAAGACTCGAATGGATCGGATAAGCTTGGCCTTCGCAGGCTTCACACTCCTTTGATTCAAGTCGCCGATCAATGGCATCCGCCCGGGCGCGATTCTCCATCCGCAGCGTTTCGATTCCGTAAGGAACTGGCGAGGTGGGTGTCTGATCGATTTCACGTTGCAAGAATTCGCCCATGCAATTTTCACGGATCGACATGTCTTGGTGTCCGTGGACGATCTGGGGTGTGATGAACACGAGGAGTTCGCTTTCTCGACTTGAGAACGATCGAAATCGAAACATTCGCCCGAAGTAGGGGATCTTTCCGAGCAATGGAATCTCGCTTCGATCGGCGATTCGGGTGCGTTGGCGAAGTCCGCCGAGCACAATCGTTTGATGATCCATCAGACGCACGGTCGTTGTCGTTTCGCGTCGGTCGATGATTGGCGCATTGTCCGGCTCACTGAATCCAGTCAGCAAGCTGAACCGTGGATTGACGACCATCGCGATCGTTCCGTCTTGGGCGATGTGAGGAGTCACCGCCAACGTGACGCCCGCCTCACGAAACTCCGTCGTTCCGATCGTGCCGCCCTCGAGT
>JBCBLJ010000308.1:0-8824 GCA_038520195.1 Planctomycetota bacterium | reverse complement strand
CCGCGTTTTGCCAGCTGATAGGAGTGGTTCCGCATCGTCCACTTGTCACCGCTCATCCAGGCGCCCCCATGAACCGCCAGGACAACCGGTGTCGGTGCCTGATCGCCGTCACGACGCGGCAGGTAGAGGTCACAGTGGTCGGATCGCTCGTCGCCTTCGCCGTAGGCAACGCCCGTTTTGACTTCGACGGGGAATGGCGTCATCTCCGCCCGGGGCACGGATTCGTTCGGCTCGTTGTCCTCGCATTTCGCCCGCGCTGCGGGAAGAATGAGCGCCAAAACGACAAACAGCCGAATCCTAAAGCGGCGCCCGTACGGAGTTTCTCTCATGCCATCAATCAGTGTGTCGTTTCGGAGCTTGGGAAGATTGCGGCCGCGGCCGCATTGGCAATATCGCCCTGGACGTATAATACGAGCGAGTCGATCGTGACGGCGTCCCCACTCTCCGCCCCCGCGACTTATCCACCCCAAAAGATGAGCCAGCAAGTGCCCCAAACCTTTCCCTCACTTGATTCCATTCCCGAGGCCGTCGAGTCGATCCGGCGTGGCGAGGTCGTGATCGTCGTTGACGCAGAGGACCGCGAGAACGAGGGTGACTTTATTTGCGCCGCTGAAAAGGCGACACCCGAAACAATCAATTTTATGCTTGGCGGCCGCGGGCAGTTGTGTGTCTCGATCTTGCCTGAAGTCGGGAAGAAGCTCGAACTCACACCCGTCGTGACAGATAACAACGCGCCACTGCGAACGGCGTTCGTCACTCCGATCGATATCGCATCGGCACGGACGGGCATCACCGCCGCCGAACGAAGCGAAACGATACGCGTGATCGCTTCACCCGATTGCAAGGTCGACGATTTCGTCCGTCCCGGTCACGTGTATCCCTTGATCGCCAAAAAGGGCGGTGTGCTTCGACGAGCGGGACATACCGAAGCGGCCGTCGATCTCGCTCGAATGGCAGGACTTCAACCGGCCGGAGTTCTCTGCGAAGTCTTGAACGAATCCGGTGATCGAGCATCCCGCGAACAGCTGATTCAGATCGCCAAAGATCACTCGCTCAAAATCATCAGTATCGAGCAGTTGATCGCTCATCGTCGCGTCAGTGAAAAGCTGGTCAGCCGCGCGGCCGAGGCGAAACTACCCACCAAGTACGGTGATTTTGAAATCATCGTTTACTCAGTCGACTTCGAGAGTCAGGAGCCCATTGCGTTGACGTTCGGTGACCTCTCGGATTCGTCCGGCACCGAATTGCCACCGCTGGTACGAATGCATAGCAGTTGCTTCACGGGCGATCTGATTTCTTCGCTGCGATGCGACTGTGGAGATCAGCTACACATGGCGCTTCGAATGATCGCCGACGAAGGCCGCGGCGCACTGGTTTACCTACCACAAGAAGGGCGCGGGATCGGATTGGCCGCAAAGATCAAAGCCTACGCGTTGCAGGACGGCGGACTCGACACCGTCGAAGCCAACCACGCGCTGGGATTCAAGGCGGACATGCGCGACTACGGCGTCGGACTGCAAATTCTGAAAGATCTCGGTATGAACTCGGTCCGCCTATTAACCAACAACCCAAAGAAACGCGAGGCCTTTAACTTGCGAGGCTTTGACCTCGAGCTCTTTGATCAAGTTCCGATCGTGCCGCCGGTCAATGAGTTCAACAAGCATTACCTGGAGACCAAACGCGAAAAAATGGGTCACGAACTCCCCGATCTGGAGTAGCGACCTACGGTTGGGTCATGAACCAAAGTCTCCTATCATTTCCGGGTTCGATCCGCCCAACCGCTCCAATCCCGGCGTCGATGCATCACCTGCCCGAGAAACCCGACTGGCTCAACCGCGTGACCATCGTCGGATGTGGGTTGCTCGGCGGAAGTGTCGGACTGTCGCTTCGTCGCAGCGGAATTCGCGTCCAAGGATACGCCCGCAAACAAGCGACGTGCGAAAGCGCGATGTTGGCCGAAGCCGTCGACGAAGCCTCGGTGGATCTGAAGACTGCCTGTGAAGGAGCCGATGCCGTTGTCATTGCCTCACCGGTGGATCGTGTCGCAGAGCTTGCTGGCCAAGTCGGCCCCATGGTGGGTGATGATTGCTTGATCACGGATGTCGGCAGCACCAAAGGTCTGATCGTTCGCGAAGTCGCCGCCATCGGAACAGCGGTCGCGGACCGGTTTGTGGCCGCACATCCGATCGCCGGTTCCGAAAAGACAGGCGTCGAAAACGCGACCGCGACGCTCCTCGACGGCAAGGTCGTGATACTCACCCCCGACGATCAGACGCTCGATGCTCGGCTCGCCAGGGCGCGCGAGTTTTGGCTTCAAACGGGCGGTCGGCTCGTGGAAATGACGCCGGACGATCACGACGAAAGACTCGCCGAAGTCAGCCATGTTCCGCACCTGATTGCCTCGCTGTTGGCGTCACTCCTTTCGGAGAATAGTGGACCACTGATCGGCAGCGGCTGGACCGACATGACCCGCGTCGCGTCGGGTGATCCCGAAATGTGGTCCGCGATCTGCGAACACAATCGCGGTGCGATCCTTTCTCAGCTCGATCGTTTGGAGCGACAGCTGCGGGAGCTTCGGGGTCTCGTTTCTCAGGACGACGCAATGCCCCTGCGACAGTGGCTCGTCGATGCGAAGCGAAAGAAGGACGAGACAACCTCGTAAGGTTCTACCGGCGGGAGAGCCAGTCCTTCGTGAGCTCGGCCAACCGCTCGACTTGATCCAGCGAGTTGTACGCCTGAAGCGAAACGCGAATCAAAGAACGTCCGCACCAGTGGAACACGGGAACTTCGATCCGCCGCTCGCGCAGGAAGCCTTGAAGGCCATCGAGCCGATCCGAATGCAACAGCGGCACCGATGCCATGCTCCCGATCATCGAATCGGGCACAAGCGAGTCGATTGAGAACGCGTCGGCGAGAATGCGCCGCGCTTCGAAAGCTTTCTCACGATTTCGTGACATCAACTCCCCGAGGCCACCCGGAAACAGGCACCGCAGAAACTGGATCGCGCTCGGCAGCGTCAAAAGCGGCGTCGGATCGTAGGTCCCGACCCAGTCGAACTCCGCGTGAAACCGGGAACGACCCGGTGGAACTTGATTCGCGCCGTGGCTGATCACCGTTGGCCGTACTTCCGTTTGCCATCTCGGGTCCACGTACAGAAAGCCCGACGCCTTCGGTGCGCACCACCATTTGTGATGGTTGCCGGTGTAGTAGTCCGCGCCGAGTTTTCGCAAGTTGATATCGATCATCCCCGGCGCGTGAGCGCCGTCGACCAAGACACGTACGCCGCGCGATTGCGACAGCTCAACGAGTCGCTTCAATGGAAAGATCAATGCCGTTGGACTGGTGATGTGATCGATCACGAGCAGCCGAGTCTTTGAATGGATGACTCGTTCGATGCACTCAAAGACTCTCTCTTCGTTGACCGATTCAAACGGAATCTCCGCGACCCGCACCGTGGCTCCCACTGACTGGCAGGCGGATCTCACGGCATTGTTGCATGCGTTGTATCCGTGATCGGTGATCACCACTTCCTCGCCACGCCGGAGCGGAAACGAGCGTAGCACAGCGTTCACTCCATCGGTCGCGTTCTTCACGAACACGATCGACTCGGCATCCGCACCCACCAAATCGGCGACTTCGGCGCGAACGGCATCGAGCGCGGACAAGAGACGCCGCTCGGGCGCGAGAAACTCAATCGGGTCGCGTTCGAGTTGTTCGATCATCTCCAAGCGCGACTGGAGGACCGGCTTGGGCGTCGCGCCGAATGAACCGTGATTTAGAAAGTCAAGGTCAGGAGATAGCTCCCAAAGGGAACGTCTCTCGGTGAGGTTGGCAGCGTTCACGTCCTATTCCACCAACATGGCACCGTTCATGATCTTCCAGTGTCCCGGGAACGTGCAAACGAAGGGATACCGACCAGCGATCTCCGGTGCTTTGAAGTAGATCGTAAATTCGTCCCGCGGCGACACGACATCGGTGTAGGCGATGACATCCTCGGTGTCCGGGACGTAGTGCCGAAGGACCGCATCGGGGTCTGAAATCGCGTGGTCAGCCAGTTCCCCAACGCGGTCCATTGTGCCGGGTCGAATCAACGCCCAGTTATGCGGCACCACATCGACGTTGGCCAGCGTGAACGCAATCGGTTCACCCGCTTTGACTCGAATCAACCTTTCGGCGTAAGACAGATTGGTGGCCGTTTCGAGCCGCACCCTTCGAGCGCCTCCGATCTTCTTTCGGTGCGGATTAGGAATGCTCCGTGTCGCCATCTTCATGTCGGCGAGAAGAGGGTGTGGGCGGATCGTCTTGTCCCTTGGCTGGTAGCCTTTGAACGATTGAAACGGCTTGCCCAGCTTGTGGGCCGTGACGAACAGGTCTCGAAATTCACCGGGTGTCGGCTGGATTCGCACATGCACTTGGTTCGCGGGCTGAAGCTCGGGCAGTTCAAGGAACAACGTCTTGCCATCTTCAAGCACATGGGCCGAAGCGATGCGCAGGGTGTCGTGACCGCGAACGCCCGCTTGCCGAGTCGAAAACTCGGGTGAGCCGTATGCCGATGAGTAACGATAATTCCATGTTTGGGCAAAGTGAGAACCCACTCGTTCGGCACTTTCGATGTCCAGTTGCTCCGAAAATGACACCCGAATCCCGTTTTGATGAACATGAAACTCCGTCGGCAATTGAACACGGTCACCGGTATAGCGCACCCGCTCAAAGCAACCGTCGTCGGGAGTGTACGATCCCCAACCCTGCATGCCGGTGACGTATAGCTGGCCGTCCTTGGGATGGAATCGACCGCGATGCGCACCCGATCGAAACTCGCCAGGGAGCGGACAAACGGCGCCTTGCAGTTGGCTGTCAACTTCTTCGGTGAGCAACAGGAAGTGACTCCCGGTGCCGAACGAAAAGTGGATCTTCTGTCCCTCCAGCGGCCCCCATTGATCCGATGTCACAAACGCTTGGCCGCCACTTGAATTGTCCAAGCCGCGCGGTAGATAGACGAGCGGCAAGGAAGGACTCTCTCCGTTCCGTGGCCCACCGTAGCCGAAGTGAGGAACGGTGCTCGATTCCCGACTCGGCCGAACGGCGCAAATCATCGAGGCCGGCGTCCAACCACCCTCGGAACAGGGAACGGTTACCGTGCCATCAGGAAATAGCCCCACGCCGTCGGGATTGCGAAAACCCGTCGCCAGCACCTCAGCCTGTTGGCCATCCGCCGAGACTCTCACAAGACCTTGATTTCCGGAGGACGTGTAAAAGTTGCCCTCGGCGTCACGTTCTAGTCCGCAAATGAAGTCGTGCCCCGCGGCGGAAGTCGTAAACGCGCTCGAGTAGCACTCGTAAAAGTCCGCTTCACCGTCTTGGTTAAGATCATGCAGCCGCGTGACTTGATCTCGGCAGAGTACAAAAATGCCATCTTCATCGATGATCATCCCGAGCGGATGATGGAGTCCCGATGCGAAGCGACGCCAGGTCGCCTTCCGCGATGGATATTCGAATCCGGAAACCCGCCAGACATCGCCTTGCATCGTGCACACCAGCGCCGAACCGTCGGGCAGGAACGCATGCCCGCCACAGAACAGAAGTGCGTTCCATGGATTGGCCGTTGGAAGCTCCATCGTGTCGATGGCGTACGGCTTTGTTTGGCCGAGTCGAATGTCCGTTTCGAAAGTCTGGGGCCACTGCTCAGGTGAATCTTTCAGTCGCCCGCGCAGCGGGTGGGAGCTTGCCGCCGACGCGATTCGATGGAAACGGCCCTCCTTGATGGTTGGCCAATCGAGCCACGGCTCACCGTCAACTTCATAAGAAAACGCCACCTCGGGACCGATTCGGTAGAAGCCTCGATATCGAAAAGAGGTTTGGGGCTTCGGATCGGGACGATGATTGACCAACTGACCCGACACGGACAGCCCGGAGAGAAAGCCATGACGCTTGGAGGAGAATTCAACGAAACCGCCTTTCCAAATGGCTTCATACGAGAGCGTGTCGGGGTTGAAACATGTCGCCCACGCGTCGTCGCCCCCAAGGCGGACACAGATGCCACGTGGAATCTTCTTCCCTTCACACCGAAAGACACCGCTGATCAAACTGCCGAGCTGTGTTTGGTTCCAGCGGTCATCGGCCCAGACCGAGTCGTTTTGGTTCCCCCAGTGCCCATAGTCTCCACCATCGAGACCGGGATATTCCGTAAGCAACGAGGCCGCGATCGATTGCTGCCGAAAGTGATCCGCCTGCTTGGCGTAGAAGTCGTAGACTCGGTCGCGGTTCACGGGATGCTGCCAGCTCGGCCACGATTCCGGTTGAAGAGGTTTGCGGTCGTATTCAAACTCCGCGGGTCCGTGCGTGTGCGTGCTCGCATGCTTCAGCAATGAATCCATCGTCTCGAGCGGGACACCTGCGTCGGTTCCTAACGTCGTCATGAAGCAAATCAGGTCCCCGACGTCGTCAGGCGACATCGTGCCGACCAAGTTCTGAGGCATTAGCGTGCCGCCTTCACGCCGCGATTCAATCTCGTCCACCGCGAGCGTCACCTGTTTGCCATTGGCCGGATCGCGAAGCACGAGCTGCGACTTATCTTCGCGGACAACGTACCCTTGATGAATCACACCTTCGACGTCCAGTACGTGGATGGAGGCGTACTTCGGCTCAACCCTTCGAGACGGCCATAGCAGCGACTCAATCAGTTCCGCAGGCTTTCGCTCGCGGCCGATGTTCGACAAGTTCGGCCCAACGGTTCCTCCGTGCTGGCCGATTTGATGGCAACCTAAGCAAGCTGTTTTTGCATCGGCAAATCGAATTAGCCCGCGATACGGATCACCCTCTCGGAGCGCGGTTTCGGCGAGACCGGCAACGACATCGGCGGAGTACTCGGGTGTTTCGAACTTCCCAGCGTCCGTGGCGGGTGGTTGCTCGCGATGCCACAGGAGAAGCGTTGCGTTGGTATCGGAGGGCTCTTCCAGCACCGGCGGCTCGATCGTCTGCACGCCGCGAGAAATGCGCACCCAGTCAATTCGCCCTCGGCAACCAAGCGTTCCTTCGACCAAACCACCGACCGCAGGTTTTCCCGGTACGGCGGCTCGTTGAAGTGATTCGACCTGCTGATCCGCCGCCACACGTCCGTCCACGAATAGCCGCACTCGGTTCGGCTCAAAGACCATCGAAACGGTGTGAGGTCGTCCGTCGCAGACACTGACGCTGGACTTCACATGATCGGGGCTATAACCGGGAAGATAAGCCGTGAGCACGCCCGATCCGTTCATCGAGAACAGCTCCCAGTGCCGGCTCGAGCGTTTGGTGTCGCTCGCGACCAAGATGTTGTATCCATTGGCATCGGGTAGCGTCGCCCGACACTCAACGGTAATGGGCGGCCGCCGAAGCGCGTTGAAAGACTCGAGCAATGCTCTCTGAATGCTTGATTTGGCGAGCGGCGTTTTTTTGTCAGGTGAATAGGTTCGTGGCTTCGGCTTTGACCCGGGCGGAGTCCCCTCCAATTGCGGAAGGATCCAATGCAAACCATCAAGGTTGTCTTGCAAACGTTGCTCGACATCATCTTGCGTGTGCCCGATGACTCCAATCGGGCCGCTGTATCCTGATCGCCGAATCGCCTTGAGCAGCGTGACGTCGAATTCGCCCTCACCGAGCGGCAAAATCTTCTTTCCTCGCTTGTCCCCGTCGCGTGTCATGCCGTTGAGATTGAGACAGAGCAGGTGCGGCTTCAGCGTTTGGAGCACCGTATCAAAGTCGTCGAGGTGACCGTGTCCATGATGCAGGTTGTAGACAATCCCGACGTGATCGGCGGAGTGCTTCTCACGGAGATACTCGCAGACGGCGACCAGGTTGTCGGGTTCACCGCCCCAACCGCCGTGGTTGTAAAGACCGAACTTGCTGCCAAGTTTTCCGGTTCGCTCCACCAGAGGCAACAACTGCTCGGCGGCGGCGCGAACTCGATCCTGCTGGGTCTCGCCTTTTGGCGACGGCAGAGTCTTCCAGATCTGAGGCCTCAGTCCGTGCTTCTCAAATAACCGTAATGCTTCATCGTGAATGTCCCAAAACGCGAAGTACTCGATTCCGTTGCGTTTGTATTGGAGTATTTCCTCTTCGAAGGTCGGCACATGCTTCTGTCGCCAATCGTAGGCGACTCGGCGCAGCCCCAAACGGCGAACCATCGCCGCGCGCTCCGCCGGGCTGCGGTCTTTCGAATCAAATGGCACGATGCACCACGCAACGAGATTCTCATCGCGGAGATTGTCGGGCGTTTCGGCGACACCACGGGGTGCGCATAACGAGAGGACTAGCAACACGCAGGCGACTTGTCTGTACATTTTGAATTCCGTCGTTCGTCTCCATCTTGGCCGCGACAAGGCTCCCATTTGCCCCAGCGTCGTGGGCGTTACCATAGTCGACGCTGGTTCTGTTCACATCACGACCCACCGAGCATCCGATGGATCGAGCGTTCAAACTCTCTGGAATTATTCCGCCTCTTGTGACGCCTCTGAAAGCTCGCGACGAACTCGACGTCGAGGGACTTCAGGGATTGATTGAACACGTTCTCGCGGGCGGTGTCTCCGGTATCTTCGCGCTCGGGACTACCGGCGAAGCACCCAGTTTAAGCTATCGCCTTCGTCGCGAGATGATTCGCCGCTGCGTGGAATTCGTCGCGGGTCGGGTCCCGGTTTTGGTCGGCATCACGGACACGGCGTTTGTTGAATCCGTGGAACTCGCTCGCTACGCGGCAGACTGTGGTGCCGACCAAAACCGGGACCCGACCCGCGACGAATTCCACGCAGCGGCGAATCATCTCGCGACGAAGGCGATAGCTTAAACTGGG
>JBCBLJ010000495.1:0-6290 GCA_038520195.1 Planctomycetota bacterium | reverse complement strand
CATCTTCACGGCTGTAGTCCAGGTACAGCATCGACGCAACGGCGTCCACTCGAAGGCCATCGATGTGATACTTCTCGAGCCAGAAGAGGGCATTCGCGATCAGGAAGTTGCGGACCTCGTTGCGACCAAAGTTGAAGATCAGCGTGCCCCAATCGGGATGCTCGCCCTGCCGAGGGTCCGCGTGCTCGTAGAGTGCCGTTCCGTCGAATCGTCTCAGCCCGTGGCCATCTTTTGGAAAGTGTGCGGGCACCCAGTCGACCAGCACTCCGATGCCGCGTTGGTGGAGATGATCGACGAAGTACATGAAGTCTTCGGGGCTTCCGTGTCGTGCCGTCGGGGCAAAGTAGCCGACCGTCTGGTAGCCCCACGAGCCCGAGAACGGATGCTCGGTGATCGGAAGTAACTCAACGTGCGTGAAGTTCATCCGGTGGCAGTAGTCGGCCAGGCGATGCGCCAGATCACGGTAGTCGAGCCAGCCCTGAGCGCGACCCGGGCCCTTCTGCCAGCTGCCCAAATGCACTTCGAAAACGTTCATCGGCGCGTGCATCGGATCGCGGTCGCGACGATTCTTTATCCACTCGTCGTCTTCCCACTGATGCTGGTCCAGGTCGGTGATGACCGAAGCGGTCAACGGTGGCATCTCGGCCGCGAATCCGACCGGATCGGTCTTGTCGACCCACTGGCCATCGGCATCGAGCAACCGGAACTTGTATTTCTGGCCGGGCTTTGCGGCCGGTACAAACAGTTCCCAGATGCCAACCGACTGATCAAGTTTGGCGATGTGGGCCCGTCCGTCCCAGCCGTTAAAATCGCCGACGATTTGAACGACGCGGGCATTGGGGGCCCAGACTGCGAAATTGACGCCTTCGGTCTCGTCGACGCTTCTCAGTTGTGCGCCCAGGCGATCGTAGAGCCGATGGTGATTTCCTTCGCCGATCAGATAACGGTCATAGTCGGTCAGGATCGAGGGCACCGCGTAGGGATCGTGCATGTTGACCAGTTCGCCGCTTTTGTCAGACATCTGGATTCTGTACTTGGAGTGAGTCGGGGCGATGGCATCATGATGGCCTGCTTCGGGCGCGTCGACCGTGTCCAAACAAATCGCTTCGAAAAAACCCGCTGGATGAAGCTTTCGCATCGGCCGACGCTCGCCGCTGGGGCGATCGATGATCCAGGCGGACTGGGCGTCGGGAAGGAAGCTGCGAATCGCCGTCGCTCGCTCTCCACGGTAGTCCACCGGATGAGGGCCCAGGATCGAACTCGGGTTTTCCAGGTGACCATCGACGAGACGTCCGACGTCAGAGAGCGAGAGTTGTGTGTGCATCTTCTCGAGAATTGAACCGGGAGGGGCGTATGGAAAGTCGGCCGCCAAGGCAGGGGAGTCGCGCTGACCGCCGAATCAACGTCGCGAGGTCACGGGAACGTTATCGGAGTTTGTTCGGTCCCCCATCAGCAGACCCCGCAGCCGATCGCTTGGGGGCGGAACCGCACCCGAAGGGCGGTGCGAATGCGAGGTGTCGACTCGCAAGTTCGGCGTTTCCGAAGTGGGCCGATCTTCCTCCACTCCCTCGCTGACCAGACACGTGCTGATCAGGCAGGCTTGGACGCGATGAATCGCGAGCGCGCCGTCGACGCGCCGCCAAAGATCGGCATGCTGAACCTCAATCCGTCGGCCAAAATGCTCCCAACGGAAGTCGTTTTGCCTCCAGCGAGGTAACGCGTTGGAGAGCGAACGAATCAGGTATCGGTTGGTGCTCAGTAGGGTGACGCGGCTGGCCCCCTCGATGGCCTCCAGGCCTCGCACGGCCGCCAGCAGCGTCAATCGGTTGAGATCGCCGAACTCTCGATCGTCGGCCTCCATGATCAACGTCCCGTCGGCCGCCTCGAGGGAGAATCGCCAATATCCGTCGTCCAGCGTCGACGATTGGGCTTCGCAAACAAGCAAGTAATCCGTTGCGATCAAAGCGCGGTGGGAGGGCAGTCCGACACGTGGGACCGCAACCGGTGGATTCTGAAGTGCTCTGTTATGCGACATCAGCGAGGGGCCGACGGGATTTACTGGGGAAGAAAGCTTCACAGCACAACTCCGCGAGGTGCCTTGTGGGAGAAAGCAAACTTCCTTGCTCATGGGCAATCACCAGTCCGTCAAAGTGACATCGGAGTCGTTCCGCGACAAAACTAGGAGGGGCCGAGGAACCGTCGATGTGAAGACTGGATTCGTCAAACTCTGCCACGTCGCAAAAGTTTGTCCAACGGAATTCCTTCGCCTTGATTCACAGGCCATCGCAGGACAATCCCAAACGGTACAATCGGCGCGAATTCGGTGAACGCGAGCGCGGTGGTCTCGATGTTCAAATCAATCGATGTTTCAAGCAGCGTGGCCCGGCGCGATGATCACGGTGAGTCGCATGCGGAGCGGTCGATGCGACTTTCGAAAGTGACGATGAGCAAGCAGTCTCGCAAACCCTGGTACCGTCAAGGACTCAAGTTTGAATGCACGCAGTGCGGACTGTGTTGCAGCGGCGAGCCGGGCTACGTATGGGTCGAGCCCGAAGAGATACAAGCGATGGCGGACGAAATGGGGAGGTCCGTCGATTCCTTTGAAGCAGACTTTGTTCGCAAGGTCGGCACTCAAAAGAGTCTCCGCGAATATCCCGACGGTGACTGCATCCTGCTTGATCCTGAAAACCGAACCTGCTTGGTCTACGCCGCTCGGCCGGTACAGTGTCGGACATGGCCGTTTTGGGATTCCAATCTTCAGTCGAAGGACGCTTGGGCAGAGACTTGTGACTCTTGCCCCGGGGCCGGCAAAGGCAAGCTTTACAACTTCGACGAGATCGAAGTCCAACGCAAAGAAAAGTCGGTTTGATTGGGTCTGGCTTCGCTTCCGTCGGTGATCGCTTGCGTGGCGCTAGCGGTCACTTTCGGCTTGTCGGAGTGCCTCCACCAGAACACGAATCTGTGCGACCGAAAGTTCTTCGGCGCGCGCGGTTTCTCCATGGCCGAGTGATTCAAGGATCGCGTCGACTTCCGGTTTTTCCAAGCGGTTTTTCATCGCGCTGACGACGTTACTTCGCAAGAACTTCCGGCGGTGGAAAAAGAGACTACGGACCGTCGTGTGCCAATACGCTAGGTCGGGAATCGTGGCACGAAGTTCGGGGTCGAGATCCAGTCGAATGATCGCCGAATCGACCTTGGGGCGCGGCCAAAAGACCTTCGGCCCGAGAACGCGAACGATCGACGCGCGACACATGGATTGCACCCAAATGCTCAAAGCACCGTAGTCTTTGTTGCCAGGCTCCGCGACGATTCGCTCGGCCAGTTCCTTTTGAATCGTCACCACCATCGCGTCCGGCGGAGGTGTTTGGTGAAGCAAATTCGAGATCACCGGGGTGGCAACGTTGTAAGGAAGGTTTGCCACGAGCAAAAATCGCGCGTCGGATCCGATCCGCGACATTGCATCGTGGATCAGCTCCATGATGTCCGCGCGAAGCGAATTCTTGTTCCTCAATGCATCTCCTTGGAGCAGTTTGACGTTGTCCCGCCCCTCGAGTTCCTCGCCGGCGAGTTCGTGCAAGTTCCGATCGATCTCGACGGACAACACTGCGCCTGCGACGTCCGAAAGACGAGACGTCAGTGAACCGACACCCGTCCCGATTTCGAGTACCACATCGGTCGGTCGCAGCTCCGCCGAATTTGCGATCAAATCGACCAAGTTCAGGTCGATAAGGAAGTTTTGTCCGTAACGGGAAACCGGCCGGAGCCCGGCTTCGTTGAGCCGTTTTGACAGATAGCTTGCGGTTTGACGAGATTGATTCAACTGTTCGATCCAGGGGCGCGGAGATCGCTATCTGCAACACCCAGCGAACGTTGCACATACTTGGCCAAGATGTCCGTTTCAAGATTGACTGCGTCGCCGACCGCTCGATTTCCCAGTGTCGTCGCGGCGAGGGTGTGCGGGATCAATGCGACGCTGAATTCGTCGGCCTTGGCATCCACCACCGTCAAACTGATCCCATCGATCGCAATCGATCCCTTTGAAGCGACTTGAGTCGCGAGTTCGCGAGGCAGGCGAAAACGCAGGTTGGCCCACGGAGGGTCTTCCGTCCGCTCGACCAACTCTCCGAGTGCGTCTACGTGCCCGGTCACGTAGTGTCCGCCCAGCCGATCGCCGACCGCGAGTGACCGCTCGAGATTCACCTGATCGCCCGCCGCAAGCCGCCCGAGATTGGTACGGGACAGAGTCTCTTCGCCGGCTTCAAAATCGAGGACGTCCGAGTTAATCGCGACGACGGTCAGGCAACATCCGTTGACGCAGATGCTGTCGCCGAGTTCGGCGTCCTCGCTGACGAGTGTCGAACGGATTCGCAGCCGTTTGCCGGGCGACTCGTCGATCAGATCGACAATTTCGCCCATCGTTTCGATCAGGCCGGTAAACATTGCAGGGTTGGGAAGGCGGAATTTGCGGCCCAAGCTCAGGCCTCGGGTGTTCAATCGATTCGGCATTGGACAGAATGCCGCTCCATTGAGCAAGCGTCCGCGAGACTCGCGACGTGCTCGGCTGGCTCCCCTTTCCCCAAACACGTCAAGTAATTCTTGAGGACTCCGATGACGCTGATCGAAGCGGTTCACGCCCGACAAATCCTGGATAGCCGCGGCAACCCGACCATCGAGTGCGATGTCTTTCTTGCCGATGGCGCACAGGGGCGTGCTGCGGTGCCCAGCGGAGCCAGCACCGGTGCTCACGAGGCGTGGGAGCTTCGCGATGGTGACAAGTCAACGTTCATGGGCAAAGGAGTGACGAAAGCGGTTGACAATGTCAACAACAAGATCGCGCAAGCCCTTCTCGGAATGAATGCGACGGATCAAACCGAGATCGATCAGACCATGATCTCGCTTGACGGGACCGACAACAAAAGCGAACTCGGGGCGAACGCAATTCTCGGCGTCTCACTGGCGACCGCCCATGCCGCCGCGGCATCAACTGGCCAACCACTCTTCCGATATCTCGGCGGCGTCGGTGCGCGTTTGCTCCCGGCACCCATGATGAACATCATCAACGGCGGTGAGCATGCCGACAACTCGGTGGACATCCAAGAGTTCATGGTGATGCCACTTGGGTTCGATCGCTTCAGCGACGCACTGCGATGCGGCACGGAGATCTTCCACCATCTCAAGAAAGTGCTCAGCGGAAAGGGATACAACACCGCTGTCGGTGACGAAGGCGGTTTCGCGCCCGACCTGAAGAGCAATCAAGAAGCGCTCGATGTGATCATGCAGGCGATCGACCAAGCCGGGTACAAAGCCGGTGAGCAAGTCTGGATCGCGCTCGATGCGGCTTCGACCGAATTTTACAACCGCGATTCGAAGAAGTACTCGATCGATGGCAAGGAACTGTCCGGCGACGAAATGGTCGACTTCCTCGCCGACTGGTGCGACAAGTACCCCATCTGCAGCATCGAAGACGGCTGTGACGAAGACGACTGGGAGACTTGGAAGAAGCTGACCGACAAGGTCGGCGACAAAGTCCAGCTGGTTGGCGATGACTTGTTTGTGACCAACGTCACACGTTTGCAGAAAGGAATCGATGAAGGCATCGCTAATTCGATTCTCATCAAAGTGAACCAAATCGGCTCACTCACCGAGACCATCGATGCGATCCAACTCGCAGGACTCAATGGTTACACCGCTGTCACCAGTCACCGAAGTGGTGAAACGGAAGACAGCACCATCGCGGACCTCGCCGTCGCCCTCTGCACGGGGCAGATCAAAACCGGTTCGGCGAGCCGAAGCGACCGAATGGCAAAGTACAACCAACTGCTGCGAATCGAAGAAGTGCTCGGCGACACGGCTCTCTACGGCGGACCAAGCTTCGCTAAGAAGCTGAAGTAGTCGCCTCGCGGGCCTCCGCGAAAGTGGACCGTTTGGAACCACGAAACACGCCAAACACACGAAAGGGGAATAGGGAAAGGCGGGAAGCTAATCGACACTCTCTTCGCTACGGAGAGAGACGAACTCGACCCGCGCCGACCAGTGTGGATCAATACGGTTTAGTGTTACCCATCCTCCGCCAACCTTTCGGGTGTTTCATGGTTGCTCATTCCGCCATGTCGCCTGCATTCGCTTCTGATGAGTGTGCGATCAGTGCGGATTAGTGTTCCCTTCATTTCCTACGAACACTCTTCCCTTTCGTGTGTTTAGTGTGTTTCGTGGTCCCCCTCCCTGCCATGTCGCCTGCATTCGCTTCTGATGAGTGTGCGATCAGTGCGGATTAGTAGTCCCCTTCATTT
>JBCBLJ010000481.1:0-6497 GCA_038520195.1 Planctomycetota bacterium | reverse complement strand
GTTTGCCCTTTCAGACCTAAACGGCACACAGGTTTCTGACGGATTTATCCAAGGGAGAGCGTTTCGCACCGAACGCAACCGCGCGCTGATCAAGACGGATTCCAATGGAAACGCGCTCGAACCGATTCGAGTTGACGGGCTGCTCACCAATTCACTCGATCATCTCGTCGTGTCCGCGTCACGTGTTGAGTTCAACTCGCGTGGAGAAGTCATCATTGCCGAAACTTCGGAATTCAGTCCGCCCAAGCAGATCAATTTTATCACTCCCGGGACTGAAAATGATCGCGACGGTGATCGCGTAATCGATTTGTTCGAAGACAACGCGCCCGGGCTCGTTGACGAACTCTTGTTCGGAGATATCGACGACGACGGTTTTTTTGATGCGGACCAGGACGATGTGATTGCGGCTCCGGTGCAGGGAAGCGAAGGAGTCGCACCACCGGTCGAAGGCGTGCTGTTAGGAGGGCTACCTGACCCGGGGACTTCCGCTGTGATCAAGGTCACGCGAGGATCCATTGTCGATAGCGCTGCGGTGATTTCTCTCGACGAGGCGGATGTCGGTGAAAATGGTTTTCAGAATCTAATCACGATCGATACACAAGGAGCAACCGAGGCCGAGTTCCGATACATCCAACGATTGCCGTTCCGGTCGTTCGAGAAGAGTTTCATCGTCCCAAACGATGGTCTGCCGTTCCTGGATACGGTGACTTTCACGCCGGAAACAGTGGATTTTCCAGAAGGGGTCAAGGTCGAATTCATGCCTGGCGAGGCTTTGCACACCGTCGTCGTCACGATTCAGGACAACTCGCCATTTGATCTCAATGCGACAATTGGATTGGTTTCAGATCCCTTCACCGTGGCGTTGCCGGACGCATTGGCTTTCGATGCATCACCAAGCTTTCATACGTTGGCCATTCGCCGCGCCGACGACGAGTTGCATGTCGTTGATCGACTGACAAACGAAGTCCTGCAACGTCGCGCGTCTCAAGGGACCGATTCTATTGCCATCGCGAGTCGCAGAGATGTACCGGTGGATGTCTCTATCGAAGCTCATCCCACGTTGAACTTTAATGAACAGGACGTGGTATTCTTGACCGGCAGCGATCGCGACGACGTTTTCACCGTCGAATTGGACGCGCTCGGTCAACTCAGCGGAGGAGACTCACCAAGGCTTTCTCTCAGTGCTGCCGCGGGCAATGATCGCCTGAGAATTCGCGGCAATGGTCTGCAAAACCTTGAGAACGTCAGTTTGCATGGACTCGAAGTCCTTGATGTTCGAGGCGACGGTGCAAACCAGCTTGTCGTTTCGGCCGATCTGCTTCGGCAAATCACTGACTCTGGAAATACGCTCACGGTGCAGGCGGACATTGATGATTCCGTCATTTTGGATGGTTCGTTTTCCATCGCTGAGACAGAAGTGGTTGACGGCGAACTGGTGCGCATCCTCACTCAAGACGACGTCACACTTCGATCGATCGGACCGAGCGAGTGGACGAACCCCGTCAACGCCCTCGATGTCAACGGTGACGGTGGCGTGTCCCCCATCGATGCCCTTAGCGTGATCAACGAACTGACTCGGGGTGCACTACTCGACAACGACGGCAATCTCGTACCCGCTGGTCAGGAAGGCGCTTTCCAGGGTCGCTTTGTTGATGTTCTGGCACGCGGCTTCTTCAGTGCGCTCGACGCGTTGGTGATCATCAACGCGTTGGCTCGTCAGCAGACTACGGCGGAAGGCGAGCAATTCTCCGAGGTGAAGTCAGATCGACACGTTGTGCAACTGCTCGATTCCGCTCTCATGCGGGTAGCAGAACGGAAGAAAGATAGGAAATTTGCTGATGAAATTGAATCGGGCCTCGAAGATCCGATTGCGAGTCGCCCTACCGAAACTCGTCAAGAGCTACGTCCGTCCGCGACGCCACAGAGTTCTCCTACGACGTCCGCATCCCAGAGCGAGTTTGAAAGAAACACCGACCAAACGCGTGCCGTCGACGAGTTCTTTCGACTGTTGACGGAGGTCTAACCGCAGCGCGCTTAAGGATGGACTCAGCTTGCGGGAGCGTCTGACTGTTGGCGGAGTGCGGCAGGGTTGGAGTGCGATAGTCAACGGGCTGGGTTTTCGATGGTCCAGCGGTGAATGTCTTCGTGGGTCGCTCCCGAGTGCTTCTTCGCGCCGTGGTTGCATCCGCCTCGTCACCGCCGCGTTCACCAATTCAGTAGTTGACTCGTTGGACCGCGACAATTTGAGAATGAACGTGTGTCTGCTTTGAGTGATCGGACGTTGTCGACACAGAACGAAGCTACAAAACCCCTCAAGGGTCAGGTGCCTGCATCTGGAATATTGAGAGCTTCCCTACTCGCCCCAGAAAGAGCCACCGATGGGATTTTGCCGAGCGTCGAGATTGAGTTCGGCTTGACGTGGAAGCAGAGGCTTTTAGCAGGTGGTGTCGTAGATATTCAGCGAGAACACTTTCGATCGGCAATGTTGCCTCGACACGGCAAGGCACTTGAATCCGCGTCGACCTTGACAAGGTACAGCAGGTAGGAAGCCGGCACTCCAACTGAACTCATTGGATCGTGAGTCCAACCTTTCCACCCGCGTCGATAACTGAACGCGGCATTCGACTCCAAAAGAGTCTGTGGACCGATCTTCCCTGCCGCACGCAGCACCCTCTTCCGGCTGAGGTCGGGAAGCTTGTGCGTCCGCTGGGGTTGGTCAACGGATCAGAGAACCGAACCATTTGATGTCGCGATAGGACAAGAAATCGCGGGTCGAAAGAGCACCAGAAACAGTTCGGGCACCGTTCCTATTCCCGACTCGTTGCTTCTCAGTACTCGTTGTCTGGAGCATCGGCCAAGGCACGCAGAATGTCCCTCAGAACAGTATCAGCATACTCCGGCATCGTCTTCATCCACCGGCCCACCGCCGCCGACAGGTGCCGGTACGAATGACTGGTGGTGGTCTTCCAATCCCCGCTTTCAATCCCCGCGAGAATCAGGTCATGCTCTTCAATGATTGATCCCAAATGATGATGCTGTGGAAGCGGCTCCGGAAGCATCAACAACAGACTAAAGTAGCCAGCGGATATCACTTGTTCCGCCGTCCGGTTTTCGTCCGCCCGAGCTAACGACAGGTGAAACTCACGGTCAGCAATCACAAATGCGAGAGCTTGGGCCTGCCCATAAGAGTCCGCGTCAACCGCCAACGTACGCAACCTGTCATTCGCATCGCGAGCAATCTTTAGATCACTTTTGTTAACGGCAAGGCTTCGAATAACACTTGCCTCTGCGACCAGTCGTGTCGCAAGTGATGTCTGGCGGCGTTTCACAGTATTGCGAACGAGCATGGTTCGATTCGCTGTTCGATAAGCCAATCCATCGTGAATCAGTTTCACCAAGCAGCGCTCAAACGTCGCCGCCGTGACGCCTGAAAAATGCTCCTGCCTTACCTTTTGTCCAATTTCATTCCCAGGCTGTACCTTTCCCAGGAGCAGAAGCTCCAAGGCTATTCGGTAGCAATTGTCCAGCTGCTCGTTGATTTTTTTGTCGTTGCTTCCAGACACGGCCCTGCCCCCCCTACAGGCAGTTCCGTCCGATTCTACGTGTACAAAGTAGCGTCGCAAGGTCACATCGCGCAAAAGATGCGGCATCTTATCAAGCATTGGATTGAAGATTTAAAACTTGATATCTCCCGCTATCCCTGATTTAATGCAGGGAAGCGAGGACTTCACCATGGCGGTACACGTGCACGAACCTCTCGTCGACGTTGATAAAGCAGACTTGATGCCAGGCACTTGGTTCCTGGTCGACGAGTGTGACCGCGTGGTTGCGAGCGGCGACAGCGCTCGCGAGCTAATCGACTTTGCCAAGAAAAGCGAGACTCTTGACATAGACAGTTGGGCGATCGACCAAGTCGGCCCTCCCATCACCGAAGAATACTGGCCGTTTGCAGCGCACGACCCTTCGGGACTCTAATCATTCCATTGCGAGTCGGTCCGCGTATTCTAGATGCAGATGACCGTCTCGCTCTTAGGGCGCGATCGCCGGAAGCAGTCGGCTCGTGACGACTTCGTCGCCGCGGATCATCTTCCATCCGTGTCCCGCACGAAATTCATTTGCTGACGCCGGGAAAGCTTTCGCTCGGAGTCAGTTTGATTTTCGATTTTTCAAATTCCGGGCACAAGTATTCCAAGGCTCCTCCCCATCCAAGTGCATTGTACGGACCATCCCAAAACGCCAGAGGCGCTGGCCAAACAAGCATCCCGTCCTCGGATTTCAGAGCGATCGTCGCTTCAGCGAAAGTCAGCTGCAAACGAATCTTCCCAATGATCAGATAATCGGATTTCAATGACGAGGGGCGTTTTCGAGTCGCCTTGATCGACCCGAACTCACTGACAAGCTTCTTTGAGAGCAAGGTCACCGGATTAGCCGGTGCCAGAAGCAATCGACGAACAGGGATGTAGTTCCCATCTGAGAATGTAAACGTGCCGCGAATCTCAGGTTTTTCCGCGGGTGCGTTGTATGGGATCGTGAATGATTTCATTGGGGCACTCCATTGGAATAGAACCGGGCCCTTGGAAATAAGAGAAAAAGCAATTCACTCTGAAGACGTTTTTCGACAGCTTCATGCCGCCCAGTCCGACTGCTGCCAACCATGGCGCGGTAGCCCAAGAGGGGCAGAGAGTGAAGGAGGTGGGAATATTGGATGCTACCGGATCGCGGACCGAACGGCAACTTAATTTCCTTTAATGAAACCTAAAGGATGCTGAATGGCCGCTGAAGGTGTGGTCGTTAGTTCAGTCCCCCGCGGAGCCCAACATATGAGACTGATTGCCAGGGCCTTGTGATTGATTCTCTGCGCGTGAATCACTCACAATGTGCCAACAGAAAGCGACTCTTCCACGCCAGCCGGAGTGGAATTGGATGGCCCGGTGCCGCTTTGAGTCCCTCGACCGAGGCGACATTCCAAAACACACGTCGTTCTACAAGCAGAAGGTGATTGGTGGAGCTTGCTAGAGGCGGAGGTTTGATCCACCAATGCTGATCGCGGTTGGGCCTGGGGACGGAGGAGTGCAGTTGGCTGAGTGCGGCAGGCTAGGGGTGCGATAGCAGACGGGCTGGGTTTTCGATGGTCCAGCGGTGGATGTCTTCTTGGGTCGCTCTCAAGTGTTCTTTTAGTAGTGCTGCCATCTGGGGCATCGTGGTCGCACAGCCGGCGAAGTGCTGGCGGCCAGAGGCCCAGGCGGCGAGATTCTCGTCGACTTCCACGGTTTGTCCGGCCAAACGGTGCTCACCGGGCCCAAGTCCCGCCGCTGAAATCGCATCCGTTACCACGACGATGTGCTCCGGTGGCAACATCCGTAAGTAGTTTCCCAACGCGAAGAACGGAACATGATGTCCGTCGGCAATGAAGGAAATCGTGAGTCGATCGCCGAAAGACAGAACGCGTTGAATGATGTTGTCATGCCGATGCATCTCGCCGGGACAACCATTGCCCAAGTGCGTGAACATCGAAAGGCCATGATCGATCCCGCGTCGTAGATCGTCATTCGACGCGTCACTGTGGCCAGCAGCGACGACGATCCCTTCGTCCACCAAACGCGTGATGACGGACGCGGCATCGGATAACTCGGGTGCAAGCGTCAATAACCGAACGAGGCCTTGGCCCGCTTCAATCAAACGCATCACGTCGCCGATTCGTGGCTGGCATGTGTGCTTGGCCGGGTGTGCCCCGACAAAGCCCGGTTCGCGACTGATGAACGGGCCTTCGACGTGGATCCCAGCCACCATCGCGGCGATCTCCACGTTCGAAGTTGCGGCATCGGCGATCCGACGAATCCGACGACACATCACACGCAAGTCATCGGTGATCACCGTTGGAAGAAACTGCGCCACGCCATCCTCACGCAGCGCACGACAGGCCGCCACGATTTCATCATCGCCCAACTGATCCTGATTGAAGTCAACGCCGCGATAGCCGTTGACTTGTAAATCAATGAAGCCGCTCACGAAATGCGTTCCGCCGACTCGAGCAGTTCGGCGGGCAACTGAGACGCTGCCGCTTCGTCGATCACCAGTACCGTGTTCGCGTGCTGGCGAAGTGCGCTGGCGGGCACGTTCACACCGATCGGCTCACAGAGCGTGTCGCGGACCGCCTTCGCTTTCCGCTTATCCGGAACACTGCAATAGACTTGCCGCGTCTTCAAAATCTGACGGATTGACATACTGATCGCGTGTGTCGGAACCTCGGCCATCGATTCGAACCACCCTTCGCCGACCTGCTGCTGCCGACAAGGCTCGTCCAATTCCACCGTCAAGTAGGGTTCGTCCGTATCAAAGTCCGCCGGTGGATCATTGAACGCGAGGTGGCCATTTTCTCCGATTCCAACCAAGGCCACGTCAACCGGCTCCGCGGCGACCGACGCCGACGCGGCTCGAATCGTCTTTGCTGGATCGGAGTCCCTCTGGGTTCGTTTCACTTTCTGCGAGGTGACTCC
>JBCBLJ010000801.1:0-3854 GCA_038520195.1 Planctomycetota bacterium | reverse complement strand
CGCACGCGAGCGTTGTTTCTCAATGCCGACGCCGCCATCGAATCGGCACCAACAGTCGCATCGATCTTGTCCAAGGAACTGGGGCGAGACTCGGATTGGATCGAGGAGCAGTTAACGGCGTTTGCCTCGGTTGCGAATTGTTTTCGGCCTTGAACGCAGGCTACGTTCGGCATTGGGATGACAGTGCCGGTCTGCGGCGGTATATTCAATTCACGCATGTGGGGCAATTCTTGCGGTATTGCGCGCCGCGACTCGACGGACTTGTTCGCAACGAGTCCACGTCCTCATTGCGACCGAGGTTGCTGGAGGGGCGAGTCGATGCACGACGACCAACATTTGGCACTCGCGACGCCCGCCCGGCGGCGATCTTTCCGAGTTTTCTGCCGAGAAGGAAGTTCGTGATGACATCGACCGTTGTCGTGGGAATCGGGGCATCCGCCGGCGGACTGGAAGCGATCGAAACGCTGTTCGACCACGTTCCGTCCCAAACGCAAATGGCGTTTGTGATCGTGCAGCATCTCTCGCCCGACTTCGACAGCATGATGGAGCAGTTGCTTCAGCGGCGGACGAAGATCCCGGTTCAAGTCATCGAAAACGAGCAGGAGCTTGAACCGAATCAGATTTATCTTCTGCCGCCGAAGAAAGAGGTGATCCTCTCGAACGATCGATTGCTGCTGACCGAACGCCTGGCGGATGAACATCTAAGTTATCCGATCGACAATTTTTTTCGCTCTTTGGCGGAGAACTCCGGCATCGACTCGGTCGGAATCATTTTGTCGGGAACGGGTTCGGACGGTTCGCGGGGCATCGTTGACATTCACGCGGCGGGTGGATTTGTGATTGCGCAGGACCAAGAGTCTGCGAAATTCTCTGGCATGCCAAACCGCGCGATGGAAACTGGCGTCGTCGATCTCGTCGTTCCGCCGGAGGAGATCGGTGTCGCGTTGCTCAACGCACAACGCGACCGCGTGATCTCAGCCAACGATCCCGCCAGGAGTCGTTTTCCCGCGGCCGTCTCGCCCATCTTGAATCGACTCAATGAGCGGTATCAGGTCGATTTCGTCATGTACAAGACGCCCGCGATCTCGCGCCGCATCGAGCGTCGAATGGCGCTGACGGGCGAAACGGGATTGGAGGAATACGCAAGACGCATCGCGGAAGATGACTCGGAGTTGGATCGGCTCTACCACGACCTTTTGATCGGTGTCACCAACTTCTTCCGCGACGAGGCCGTGTTCCGCACGCTTCAGCAAGAGGTGATTCCAAACTTGATCGGACGTTTGTCGGCCGACGAGGAGTTCCGGGTTTGGACGGCTGGTTGTGCCAGCGGAGAAGAATCCTATTCGTTGGCCATGATCATCGCGGAACATCTCTCGGCGACCTGTGATCCACGTCCCGTCAGGATCTTTGCGTCCGACGCACATGACGGCTCGCTTGCAATCGGCAGTCGAGGCATTTATCAATCGCGCGCGTTAGAGGCTCTTTCAGTGGAGCGGCGCGAGCGTTTCTTTATCGAACGATCCGACGGATTTCATATCTCGCCGGAACTGCGAAAGATGGTCGTGTTCACGCCGCACAATGTGTTGCGAAACGCCCCGTTCACGCGACTTGATTTGATCACCTGCCGCAACATGCTGATCTACTTGAATCCCGCTTCACAGAAGAAGGTTCTATCGCTATTCCATTTCGGACTTCGGCGGGGCGGCGCGTTATGCTTGGGTCTGAGCGAATCGATCGGCGCATTGTCCGAAGAGTTCGGCGCGATCAACGAAGCACATCGAGTCTATCGCAAAGAACGCGATGCAAAACTGCTGCCAGATGTTTTCAAGTCGGGTTCGTTTGAACGAATGAAACGGACTGCTCTGCCAGTTTTGGCGTCGAGCCCCAACCCAACACGAGGCTTGCTCGACGTTTACGATCTGCTACTCGGAAAGCACATGCCGCCGAGCATCCTCGTGTCATCGGCGCACGAAGTCCTTCATAGTTTTGCCGGGGCAAGCAAGTATCTGCAACCTCGTGACGGTCGAGCGTCGACCAACATCGTGGACCTTGTGGTACCGAGTCTGCGCGACCCGCTGCTGACGGTGATGCGACAAGCTGAAGCTTCGAACCAAAAGGCTTCCATTGTCACCAAGCGGCCCGATGAGAATGGTCGCGAGGCCGCTGGAAAGGGCCCCGTCAACTCCGTGATGTTGACCGCCGAGAGAGTCGAGGTGGCGGAGAACACGGGGCTGTTGATTCACTTCGGTGACCAGCCTGCGATCGGCGATGACTCAGAGGTCATCCAAGTTCGAAGCTCTGACCATGATCAATTTGAAGCCGTACAGGAGGAACTACACCGAACGCGTGAAGAACTGCAGAACTCAGCGGAACAGTTCCAGACTACCAATGAGGAACTGCAGTCCGCGAATGAAGAACTGACTTCGAGCAACGAAGAACTGCAAAGCACGAACGAAGAGTTGCATAGCGTCAACGAAGAACTCTACACCGTCAACGGAGAGCATCAGCGAAAGATCGATGAGCTGACCGAGCTGACCGCCGATATGGACAATCTGCTCAACAGCACCAACATCCATACGGTGTTCCTCGACCGAGGGCTTTGCCTGCGACGCTTTACTCCCGGCGTCGCTGAGATTTTCAGTTTCATCCCACAGGACATCGGTCGCCAGTTCGCGCACTTTTCCTACAGCCTCAAGATCGAGACGCTGTTGTCAGACCTTCGCGAAGTCCTCCATACGGGCCAGCCGTTTGAACGGGAAGTGCGCGACGCTGAACATCGTTGGTATCTGTTTCGAATCTTGCCCTACTACGCGCGTGATGTCATCGACGGAGTGGTGCTGACGTTGGTCGACATCACATCCTTGAAAGACGCGCAGCTGTTGCTTCGCGAGCTGTCAGAAGTGGTCAAGCAATCCGACGACGCGATTTTCCGGGTCGACAAAGACGGGACGATCCGTACCTGGAATCGTGGTGCCGAAAGACTTTATGGGTATCGGCCCGAACAGGCGATCGGAGTGTCGGCGGGGATGCTCGCGGCAGGGCGTGCGGACGAGGGTCCACCGGACTACCTGAAGAATCTCGGCGAAGGGATTCGTATGGATCACGTTGAAACGAATCAAAAGACCAGCGCGGGAAAAATCCTTGTCGTTGAATTAACCGTGTCACCGCTGCTCGACGATAGCGGTGACTGCGTTGGTGCCTCTGTGGTTGCCCGCGACGTCTCGCGGCAAAAACAGGCGGAGCGAGAGATCCGCAAATCGGTCGAACAGCGCGATCAGTTTCTCGCCATGCTTTCACATGAACTGCGGAACCCACTTGCGGCCATCGTCAATGCGACTCGTTTGCTGGGTGAAGTTGAGCTGGATGATAAAACGGAACGCGAAGCCCGGGAGGTGGCCGACACACAACTCAAACATATCGCGCGGCTACTCGATGATTTGCTCGACGTCGCGCGAATCACCAACGACAAAATGACCCTGCATCTCGAGGTCGTCGACATGAAAAAGTCGATGATGGATGCGATCGAATGCACTCAACATCGATTCGATGCGAAACGACAACGACTCTTCGTCGAGTCGGTGGATGACCATGTTTTTGTGAAAGGCGATGTCGGACGGTTGCAACAAGCGCAGGTCAATCTTTTGGTCAACGCTTCAAAGTACAGCCCCGAAGCATCTTCGATCCATTTTTCACTTGCCCTCGAAAACGCGGATGCGGTGATCACTGTTCGGGATCAAGGCGTTGGTATCGCCGAACCGTTGGCAAGTGAAAAATGGATCGAAGATGCTTCGGGGCTGTACTTTGAAGCGTTGACCAAAAGATTGACCTGCGCTTGTTGCAACCGTCCGACATCG
>JBCBLJ010000615.1:0-5214 GCA_038520195.1 Planctomycetota bacterium | reverse complement strand
AGCCCGCACAGCTGCTGGAAAACCTCTCGGATCGCTTCGAGCTGGCGAATGTCGGCGACTCGTCCGGCTACTGGGAAAGCACTCACGTCGGTCGCGGGCTGTCCAGATTGGACTGGGACGGTGACGGGAAACTTGATTTTGTGGTGACACACCTCGGCGAGTCTTCGGCGCTTCTGGTCAACCGCACCGAGAGTAAAAACAATTGGATTCAGTTACGACTGAGGGGAGTGGAGAGCGAACGGGATGCCATCGGCGCCCGTATCGCATTGAGTCGTGGAGAGGTCACCGACACGCGTTGGGTCGTCAGCGGCGATGGCTTTTTCAGTCGTAATGAAGCAGTCGTCTGTTTCGGGCTTGGAGATGCTACAGCAGTCGATGAGATTCGCGTCACATGGCCCAGCGGAAAAAGCCAGGTGGTCGCTGCACCATCGATCAATCAACGGTACCTTGTGATCGAAAACGAGATCGAGCCGTTCTCGCTTTAGCGTTACGATTGAGCGTTTCAACACACCGCGTTTCACATACAACGCAACTCACACTACGCGACTCACACTACGCGACTCACACTACGCGACTCACACAACGCGGCGGCGCACTCGCCTCAGGTTCATGGCACACAAGAGTCCGATTTTCCACTGCCTCGCGTTCTCTGTCTTGGCTCTCATCTGCACCGGTTGCGACTCGGCTTCGGAAACAGCCGAGACGAAGCCCGCGGACGCGAAATCGGCCGGCGAGCGGAGCGCCCGGCCGGTGGACCACCTGGCCACCGCACGGCGCAAACTCGACATCGGCGACTTCGGAGCCGCCTCCGATGCGGCATTGAAGGCATTGGTCGAAAACCCAGACAACCCCGAAGCGACGTTGATCGCAGCCGAGGCGGAGTTGGGGCGAGGCAACCGTCAACGGAGTGCTGAGCTAGCGGCTGCGATCGAATTGGATGCCGAATCATCATTGGCACCACGCGTGGTGGAAATTCACGCGAGATCGCTTTTCGAGTTGAATCGAACGTCCGATGCCGCAGACGTTTTGCTCGGAGGCTTGGAACTTCGACCGACGCAAACCGAGTGGCGACATCGCGTCTGGGGGTTGCTGTCGCGGGTCGGACGCCGCGAGGAAGCGTCCCGCCAAGCCGCTCGGCTATGTCGCGACGGCGAAAACAACACCAGCGAGCTAAATTCGCTTGTCCGTCGGACCGAAGCCTATCCGACGGTGCTGCCCAACAACGGAGATCCGCAGGCGTTCTTTGACGCAGGACTCGGAATGGCGCGCTGGCACTTTACGAGGCGTGAGTACCGTCGCGCCCTCGACGAACTGCAGCAAGAAGCGGATTCCGGTTTCTCGTCGGCCGCCGCCGCGGCGCTTTATGGTCGCCTGTTATCCGAAACGCAACAGATCGATCAAATCCCTAAGTGGCTTGCCTCGACGGACCGGGATTCGATGGAGAGTCTGGGCGATTATTGGGCCGCACTTGGAACCTACTTTTTTGACACTCGGCAGTATGATGCCTCCGCTGCATCGTTACTCAAAGCGGTGTATCTCAACCCAACGGATCGCTGGAGCACGCAGCGGTTGGCCAAGGTATTCGATGCACTCGGGAACACTGAGCAGGGCGAACAGTTCCGCCGTCGCGGAGTCGAGCTCGCGCAGTGCGAAGGAATTTCGGACAAGCTTCAGGCGGCGACGCGAATCACTCCGGAGTTGTTGCAGGCCGAGAATCGGCTCATGCAACAGCTTCTGGAACTGGAGCGCCCCTTCGAAGCGATCGCGTGGGCGCTTCAGCTTCAGCCGAGTCAGGCGATCGCGAGGCGCCGGCAAATTGAACAACAGCGAGCCGCGTTTCTGCGCGAGGAAGAAACACTCGAGATCGCTAGCGTCTCCGCTTTGCTGGGTCTCGAACGCAAGGATTATCCACTCGGCCCGGCGTATGAAGACCTTGTTCGAGCGTCGCAGTCCCCCGACGGCGCGACCGAGGACAAAGAAGTCACGCCACTGGCAATCCCAAGGCTCGTGGATGTCGCCGCGAAGGTCGGATTGGACTTTCAGTGGTACCGAACGTTGCAACTCGATGAATCACCGATCCCAATCCATGAGTCGATTGGCGGGGCGATCGCGGTACTCGACTACGACCTCGACGGTTGGCCCGATGTCTATTTTGCGCAGGGTTCGGGAGAGCCTCCGACCGACGAATGCACTCGCTCGAACGTGCTCTCTCGGAACGTCGACGGCAGGTTCAGTGAAACAACCTCCGCGGCCGGATGCGAAGACCGGAACTACGGGTCGGGTTTGGCGGTCGGCGATGTCAACCAAGATGGCTTCCCGGATCTCTTCCTTGGCAGCCTGGGACGCAACCGATTGCTGATCAATAATGGTGACGGCACGTTCCGTGACGCCACGAACCGGCTCGGCGATGCCGCAGACCGATTCACCTCTTCCTTGGCGATCGGCGACATCAACGGAGATGCGTTACCCGACTTGTTTGAAGCGATCTACATCGAAATGGAAGGCGCCTTTGCGCTGCCAAAGATCGGCGCAGATGGTCAACCCGCACAGCCTTCGCCGTTGGAGCACTATGCCCAATCGGATCGCTGGTACGCCAATGATGGAAACGGCGACTTTCGTCTTTGTGAGATCTCGCGGGACGTCGCAGTTCCGGGCACTTCGCTCGGCGTTGTCGTCGCCGACTTTGACGGCGACGGAGGTAATGAAGTCTTCGTTGGCAATGATGTGCGCCCCAATCACCTCCTCGTTCACACCGGCACCGACCAACTCGCCAACGCGGCCGACGCCAAGGGAATCGCCAATGGGTTTCGTGGGGCGGCGAACGGTTGCATGGGGATCGCAACGGGTGACTTCAATCTCGATGGCACACTCGACTTACACATCACCAACTTTACTCAGGAGTCGGCGAACCTTTATCTCCAATCTCCGGTGGGCGGATTCACCGATTTTGCGACGCGTTACCGACTTGATCGACCGAGCATGCCGATGGTTGGATTCGGAACCAAGGCGATCGACGTTGACCGGGACGGCTGGCTGGATCTGGCCGTCACCAACGGCCACATCTTTGATATGACCGAGTCGGGAGATGGATATCGGATGCCACCGCAGTTCCTCGCCAATCGCGGGACCCATTTTGAGCAGGTCGAGGTGCAGGACGAGTCCGGCTACTGGAATGAGTCGTACCTTGGACGCGCGATGGCAAAGATCGATTTTGATTGCGATGGAGACTCCGACCTGCTGATCAATCACTTGGATCGCCCAAACGCGCTGCTGCAGAATGAGACTCAGACCGTCGGCGGCTGGTTGCAACTCGAGTTGGTCGGCACCAAGAGTGAACGCGACGCTATCGGTGCGAAAGTCACGGTGAGCATCGGCACCGAAACTCGCTCCGAATGGGTGGTCGCAGGAGACGGTTACCTCTGTAGCGACCAGGCAATCCTTGAGTTCGGGTTAGGCAAGGATGCGGAGGAAGTGACGCTGGAAATCAACTGGCCATCGGGGGCGATTGACACCCTCGTGGTACCCGAGGTCAACGAGCGATACTTGGTGATCGAAGGATCAAACGAACTCAACCTTCGCTGATTTCTGGCCGCCGCGCGAACGCTTTACTGGACAGGTTCGTATCGTTAAAGTTGTTGTCAGTCCGACTGTGCTATGCTACGGGCTGGTATTTTGCCTCGATGACGTTCATCCGGGGTCCATACGAGAAGGTTATTTCTGGGTTTAGGTAGATGAAAAAGCTATTCGCCATCGTCGCTTTGGTGTGCTTACCGCTGTTCGGTCTGACCGGCTGTGGCAGCTCCGAAAACAAGCTCATTGAGCCGGCGGAAGAGCCGGCGATGTCCGACAACCAGATGGATGAATATGAAAAGGCGATGCAGTCGGGTGAAGGAATGTCGGGCCGCTAGGTCAGGTAGTCGCTTAGTCAGGTAACTGTCCACCCGCGATCAGGCCACATCTGGCGTCGCCGATGATGCAGCTCATGTGGCTTTGTCGCCACGATTCATAAAACGGCGTCTTTCCGGGGACGCCGTTTTTTTATGGATACTGGTCGAGCTTGAATTCGCCCTGTCCTTGCACGATTAAGTACCGAGCATCTCCGGCGAGGGACTCGAACTGTTCAACGCTTCCGTCTTGCCAGGTGACGGTGACGTCGGTGACCTCCTCGGCAGTCCCGATGCCTGCGAGCAAGATCTTTTCGTTGCTGCAAAAGTAGCCATCCCCGGCGAGCCGCCAGAGCGTTCGCTGCTTGCCGCCAACGCGAAAACGGATGATCGCTCCGACGGCGTCGCGGCTGCACTGCGTAGCGACGAGTTGAAAGCCGATGCGATGGTTTTCATCGTCGCTCTCGTTCATCAGCAGACCGATCTCTTCGCGCGTGTGCGTGACCACCGCATCGAGTCGTCCGTCGCGGTCAACATCGGATGTCCAGACGGTCCGGCCGACGTGATCGCTCGCGAAGTATTCCCCCCAAGCGTCGTCTTTCAAGAGATCGAATCCTCCGTCGGCGGCACGACGAAAGACCTGGAACGGTTGCTCGTAGCGATCGGCACCGGGGGTCTTGAACTTTCCGATGTTTCCGTTGGTGACAAGGATCTCGTCGATCCCGTCGTTGTCCAAGTCGATCGCCTGTGCGCCGAAACCGACGAACGCCAACGTTGGTTCGATCAGCCCTAATTTGGCCGTCTCGTCTTGCCAGACGCCGGGGATGACTTGTTCGTAATAGATGTTGTACTCGTGTCCGAACCCGGTGACATAGAGATCCAAGTCTCCGTCGTGATCAAAATCGCTCGCCGCGATTCCCATCGAAGCTTGTGTCTGGGATCGACCGTCTACGGCGACGCCGCGTGCCGTGGCGCTATCGGCGAGTCGATCGCCGGTTTGTTCGTCGAAGGAGTAGTATGAATTTCGGGTCATGTCATTGGCGACAAACGCGCCGAAACGCTTGTTGTCGAGTGCCCCAGCGACGATCCCAAGGCCACGACCCGCGACCGGCTTTCCGACCCAACGCTCGGTCGCGTCTGCAAAACCCCCGCTTCCGGTCCCGCGAAAAAACTGATCAAAGTCACCGGAGAACGTCATCGGATGACAGGGGCCTTGCACGCCGTTTTCGTCGGGGCATGCCTTGTCGAGATGGGCAACCGCTTCACAGTACTGCGTGAGAAACAGGTCGGTGATGGAATCGCCGTCGGCGTCCACAAACGCGGCCGAGGT
>JBCBLJ010000708.1:0-4402 GCA_038520195.1 Planctomycetota bacterium | reverse complement strand
TCGATGCCTTTCTCGGCCGCTCGAACCGACTGCACGTTGACCGCGTCGATGACGACCTCGTGGACCGCGGTCGGAATGGACTCCACCTCAACGCGTCCCGCTTCGATCTTTGAAAGGTCGAGGATGTCGTTGATCAGGCCGAGCAGGTGTGAACCGCTGCGGTGAATCATGTTGAGGTATTCGGATGCCTCGCGAGCATCGGAAACGAGACCGCGTCGCAAGACGTCGGTGAATCCAAGAACTGCGTTGAGCGGCGTTCGGATTTCGTGACTCATGTTCGCAAGAAAAGCACTCTTGGCTTCGCTCGCGTCTTTCGCGGCACCGAGCGCGACTCCGAGCTGCGCTTTATGCTCCTCGATTTCGGTGATGTCATCCAACGTGGCCATCAAACCGTGTCCGGGAACTGGATTCGAATTCACCGAGAACGTGGCGACGAAGTTCCCATTCCGTAGTCGGAGAACACGCTCACGAGTCAGCTTCCCCGACCCGAACGCCTCTTCCCAGGGCCAGACAGGATTGCCATCGGCGATTTCAAATCCGATCGACCGAATCGATTTACCAAACAGCTCGTCGTAGGAACGGCCCGTCGCCTGGCAAAGCTGTCGATTCGCGAACAGGATTCGTTCCTGTTCGTCAATCAGCACCAAACCTTCGGTAAACGTGTCCATCAACGATCGAACACCATCGGGAATGGCGCCTTCCGGATTGAGCGCGTCAACCATTCGTTTCAAAAAGAACGCGAACTGGAAAAAGCAGACCGGACACGTGAAAAGCAGGATCCCGAAGACACCAAATCTTGACCAACCCAGTTCAGTGGCGGTCTCGGTAAACGCCAGTTGAAGATCCCCCCAACGTGTTTCACCTCGAAAGATCGGGACGCTCAGGTTTGAATGAAGATGTTCCGGTTCATCACTCCAAAAGCCGCCATGTCCGTCGGTCTCGAATTCGATTTCGCCCGAAGCCTTGATCAGCCGCACGGACCTCAAGGACTCGTTTCTCGATACGATCGCCTCGGTCGACTGGCGAAGCAACGTTGTGTCGTCATTCAACAGTGCGGTCCCGCTGATCGCCATCGACTCGGCCAACGCGACGCGTCCGGCGACGACCGAGGCCTTCTCTTTTGGGATCACTCCCAAACCATCCGCCAGCAGGACTGCTCCAGCCAGGATACAGACCATCGTCATTGCCAGCCGGAAACGAATCGGCAATCGCGCGTAGAGTGTCAACATGACTCTGTTCCAGCCGATTCAGCGGACTGAGTCGCATCCAAGCGTCTTCGTTGCTCTTCCATCACGTCGGCGAGGCTTTCGTCCTCCGTCGTGTTCAGACCCTGCATGAGCATCAAGGGGTCCATTCGGGACCAGAGTGGCTTTTGCTGGTAGAAGCCGAGCAGCATGACGCCGCTTCGAATCGCCCACGTCAGGCCGACCAAGGTCACACCGCTCGTGGCAACACCAAACGAACCGGCTACCAGTCTTTCGTCTCCCAACATCGATGCCAGTTTGTCATCGTTGGCGTCGAGACGGTCCCATAACTGCGTCTTGTTCTCGGTGATCGCCAGATTGACGATTTCGGTCGGACTCGGATCGACTGCAAAGCGATCCATCGCGCTCACAACATCCTCGATTGCGATTCGAGGCTCAGACGCGGTCATCAGATTCCCCGAAGCAGTCCGTTCGATCGTCCGGCTCACAGAGTCGAAGCGGTTCGGTTCGACCGAAGCTCTTGAGACCGAAGCAGATATCGTTGCCGCTTGCTCCGGCAACAATGACTCGCGTGCTCGGCCGCTACTCGACTCGATCGTTTCATTCGAGCCGCCTGGATCCGTACCTTGGTTGTTCGACGCACCGCCACCGTCTTCGTTCGATCCTCCGGAACTTGAATCATCGCCACTGGGTTCGTCCGAGGGCGTGTCACTCGGAAGATCGCTCGGCGGTTCGATCGGAGGCGCAATCACGAGCTCGACCGTCGCCGGATCGCTCGTCAGCGTCCCATCGCTCGCCGCCCATTCGAACCGCACCACTCCCGTGAACTCTTCGTCGGGCGTGTAAACGAAGGAGCCATCGGCATTCAAGTCGAGGTTACCCACGTTTGGCGGCGTGACGAGCATTGCCATCAGCGGATCGCCATCTGGATCGTCGCTCGCACGCTCGAAAAAGCGTGATCCGACGAATAGCTTTCGTCCGAAGACGACGTTGCGTTTCCGATCCTCCAGGGTCGGCGGATCATTGACGTTTTGGATCGGTGTCGTTGGATCGGAAATGACGCGTTCGATGGTGCCCTGTCCGTCCACGTAGATCAGTCGAACGGAAATCTGGGCTCCAACGTCATTGGAAGTCAGCTGATAGTTCATTCCCGTCGCGCCGGCGACCGGCGCTCCGTCTCTCAGCCAACGGATGTTCGCGCTCGCCGGCAAACCATCATCGTCTTGGAGTGATGAGATGCTGAACGAGAGTGTTTGGTGCTCGATCGCAAGCCCATTGATCACCGGCCCTCCAACAGGATCATCATTTACATTGGCCACTTCAGACGTCGAGTCGGAAACAAGTGTCTCGGTCGATCCAAGGTCGTCTAGAAAGGACACTTGGACCGAAATGGCCTGACCGACATCGTCGTCACCCAGCGTGTAGGTCGCATTGGTCGCACCGCTGACAAGAGAACCATCACTAAACCATTGGTACTGAAACGTCGAAGTCGTCGTGCCGTCGGGGTCAACAATCGTGCCGATGTCTGCGGTCAGCACCTGATCTTCAATCGCGTTTCCAAGAATAAGTGGTTGTCCGGTCGGATCGGAGTTTCCGGATAAGATGTGGCCCCAACTCTCCTGGAACGACTCGTCCAATAGGATCGAATTCTCGATCGCACCGACCTGATACTCCAAATGCCAGTCGGCTTGCATCGAACCGTGTCCGCTGTCGTCATCGCTGGCGGCAACATCGGCATCGGTGAGTTCGGCTAACGACTCGAGAAACTCTTTTCCGCTGCCGGTGGCCGCAAGGTCGCAGCCATAGAACAGGATGTCCGCATCGCCGCTCAAGGCATCGCGCCAAGAGACGAGTTGTCCCGCATACATGGCCAAATTGTCTGAGCCAAGACGCACGTCACCCAGTTGCACGCCGTCAGCTCGGCCATGCGAAATCACATGGATTGTCTCGATGTGACTCCGGTGTTGAAGCACTTCGGTGATCTGATCCACGCCATCTCGATCGGGTTGCAGAAGAAAGACCTCCGCAGACGGGTGATGCACCTGAAGGTGGCTCAAGATGGAGTCGATCTCGGGAACGGCGGAGTCGACGAAAACAAGCGTTTCCGAAGACTCGACCGATTCCGGGGTGGCGGTTGGGGCGAGCTCGACGTTCGCGGAGTCAACCGAATCCAATCCGCCAAGCGCGGGATCAAGAGGCGTCGCACTGAGCAACAATCGGTTCTCCAGGCGCGTCGAACTGAGCACCTGAACCGCGGGAAGGTGTGCAGGGAGGTCCCGACTCGGTCGCGCGCATTCCCGGGTGGTTTGATCTTGGTTCCACCATTTGAGAATGCGGGTTTGCATCGGATGCCTGATCATTGAATGGAGCGCGATGAGGTCTCGGCGGTCCGTTGCCCAAACTTTAGTGGCCGGCTGTCGTCGACGTCGCTGGCTCGAGTGGTTGGGAAGAATCTGTCTACCTTCGGTCACCCTCTCAAAACCTAGGAAACGGGTTTCCACGAGGGATCATGCGCGGCCGAGTTACGGCACGACTCGAAGGTGTCGGGTCGGGTTGGTTGGATTGCGCCACCGGTGACTGGTGAGGGCCGCCGAACAGTCCCAATTGAATCCGTCCGCCTGCGATTGTCGCGTCGTCACAGTCGATGAACCGAATATTCATGGGCAAGAGTCGTACGGCGACGCTTCTTTCGGATTTGCGAAAGAATCCTGTTGTAACGACAACCCTCGTTCACGGCGGAACAAGGGTGAAACAAGCGATCGCTTCAAAGAATCCAATGGACTGGATCAAGCCGCGACATGGTCAGCAACGACGAAGACGCCTCGGTCGGAGTGTGTCTTGGATCCATGCGTTCGTGCTCGCCGGACTTGGAGGGACGTACGCACACGCTCAGGTTCCCTCGTACGCTCGCTTGGGACCTGTCACTAAAGACGAGAAAGTGGACACGCAGCCGCCAGCGGATCCGGAGCCGTTGAGTCTGCCGCCGGTGCCGACGACATCTCCACTTACGGAGCCTCCCAGCGTTCCGATCCCGTCCCCAAAAACGAAACCTCATTCAAATCCGCCGGAGAGGCTATCCGCCACACCCAACGCGCCCACGTTGCCAAGGGACACGCTGCGAACCGACACAGCGATCAATGGGCTGATTCCCAATCCGATTCCGCGAGGTGCCTACGGTTCCTACCTCGATGCCTATC
>JBCBLJ010000919.1:0-3129 GCA_038520195.1 Planctomycetota bacterium | reverse complement strand
CGAATGACGGTTTTCAAACAGAACCTAGTATCTATTTGATGGGTGGCACTATGCGGCTCTCTGATTTGATGGGTGGCCCTATTCGGCTCTCTGATTTGATGGGTGGCACTATTCGGCTGTCGATTCTCTATTCTCTGAGTATCTATTTGATGGGTGGCACTATTCGGCTATTTGTGATGGGTGGCACTATTCGGCTCTCTATGGCTGCCTCTATTCGCTTATTCGCTTCACGTGCCGAAACTGATTAGGGACTCCAAAGGCGAGTCAGCGGAGGGCGGTTGAACGTGCCGAAACGCACGGCTTAGCGAGGACGGATGATTCGGTCCACCGAATCGCCGACTTCGTTCCTTGTCCAGGCGTCGGGGTTGAATTCGGCTTCGGGCGGTATCGGTTCATTGATAGGCTTCACCACCGCGCGACCAAACGAGAGGCAAAGGTAGCCGATCGCGGAGATCATCGCCGGAACGGCTGATGCGATGATTCCCAAAAGAAGCGGAACCAGATTCATCGAAAGCAGCAACGCCGAATCGTACTCGGGGGCGTCCTCAGCCGTTTGCACGCCGATCGCTTCAACGACACCGAACAACGCATAGATGGCGGCGACAAACGCGGGAAGGAAACACAGGGGCAAAGTCGCTACCAATGCCGAAGTTTGGCGTTTGACGATCAACGCCAGTGCGAGCACACTCTGGCTGAGTGTCAGGGCCGCCATGATCGTCAGCAGCGGCATGCCGCAAGTCTCAATCAGAATCTGCATCGTTCCATCGCTGTAGTGTTTCTGCCCCGTCGAATAAGACCGTCTCTCCATGTCGTTGTCTAGGCGTGACCGTAGAATCGACGGTCCGATCGCTCATCGCGGGGAAAGGAGGCCCCGTGAAAACGGCGAAGGTGGCTCTCGATGCCACCGTCGAGCGAATACTCCGCGCGAGGCGAAGACGCCTCTCCACCGATCGTCACTCGGCCGTGATTCGGATAAGGTTCACTGAATGCAGAATGCTGTCTATCTCAACCACGCGGGCACCAGTTGGCCGAAACCGCCAGCGGTCCACGAGGCGGTCCACGATGCCATGCAGTCGCCCCCACTTGATTGGGCCGAGCGTTTTGAGCGAGCTCACGTCGCCGTCGCGGGCTTCTTCGGTGTTCGTCAGCCGGAGCACCTGCTGTTGACACCCGGATGCACCTCGTCGTTGGCGGTGGCGTTGGCCGATGTTGACCTCGGTCAAAACGACAGAGTGCTCATCAGTGCGTGGGAACACCATGCGCTGCATCGACCGGTACAGAAACGAACGGATTGGAAGGCCGAAGTTCTTCCGGCTTGTAAAGGCGAACCGTTCCCGCTGGATCGTCTGGAGGACTCGTTGCGACGTGGCGGCGTTGGTCTGGTGGCATTCACAGCCGCTTCGAACGTGACAGGCGATCGGGCGCCCTGCCGCGAGATCGTCGAGCTTGCCCATCGTCACGGTGCACAAGTCTTGATCGATGCCGCTCAAGTCGTCGGCTGGACGAGGCTGGACTGCGAATCACTCGGCGCTGAGTGGATCGCGTTTGGCGGACACAAAGGGCTGCAGAGCCCGTGGGGCATCGGCGGTCTCTACATGAGCCCGTCGGCGAGAATGGTCTGTACCTCCGCCGAGTGCGAGATCGGTTCGCAAGGTCAAGCGAAACGCCCGAGCTACTGCGACGTCGGATCGGTCGATCAGGTTGCACTGGCTGGACTTCATGCCGCCGTCGGCTGGCTCGGTTCACTGGACGCCGACGAGGTACGGCGAAACGCATTGACGCAAATTGGCCGCATCGAGTCCGCGCTCGCGGCCCTCGACGACGTCGTGATCTTCGGCGGCAAGGCCGAGTCCCGTACTCCCACCGTCTCGTTCGCGATCAACGGGCGAACGAGTTCTGAAGTCGCGAAACGCTTTCGCGACGCGGGCGTCGTCGTGGGCAGCGGACTTCAATGTTCACCGCTGGGACACACCCATCTCAAAACTGAAACGCAGGGAGTGGTGCGACTCTCCGTCGGCATCGGTCAGTCTCACGCGGAGGTCGATGCGGCACTGGACCGCATCACCGAGGTCGCTCGATCGCTTTCTTAGGTTCAGCGCGGCATGCGTCTGCGCGAGCGCAACTGGCCGGATCGCACCTGCCCCGTTTCTGGCAGGGTGAATTCGAGACGGACAACGTGTCCGCGCGAGAAGCTATGACTCGCAGAACCTTCATCCCCGTCACAGTGTGACAAAACCCTGCCGGTCTAATCGGTATTTCGGATGAGGGTTTCAATTCAAGGAACAGTGTTCCAGTGGCGAGTCCGATACCGCCACCAGCAACGCCGCGAGTTTCCCAGTCGTGAAACACGGCAATCGCCCCTGACCACTGAAACCATGGAAGCAGTGCGGGCGGCAAGTGATAACAACAGTTGAATGATTTTGCTGTGAATTCGAACCAGAAAAGCCGAGGCAAGCGGCTCGACAGGTCTACCGATGCCAAACAACGGTCAACGCTCGCCGGGTCGAATCGATCGACGAGTCGGATCCGTTGGGCGACGGCGATCATCTTGCTGATCGTGTTTGCGTGGGCCTACTGGCCGGTCATGTGGAGCATTCAGGACAGTTGGCAGCGAGAACAGGATTATTCACACGGCTACTTGGTATTACCGCTCGCGGCGTATTTCCTGTGGTTGCGTCGCGCGAGCCTGCCGGAACTTTCCAGCGGATTGGCTTGGGGCGGAATCGGGTTGATCGCCGCGAGTGTTTCGCTTCGATGTCTCGGAGCCGCGATCTATGTGGACGCCCTCGTCGGCTGGTCCATTCCGTTGTGGGTGGCGGGCGTGTGCTGGCTTTTGTTCGGTCGGCAGGTGACTTGGTGGGCAACTCCGGCGATCGCGTTTCTGTTCTTCATGATCCCATTGCCATACGTGATCGAGCACTCATTGAGCCAACCACTCCAGGCGGCGTCGACAACGATTAGCAGTTTCGCGCTGCAGTGCTGCTATCTTCCCGCCGTCAGCGAAGGCAACACGATTCTCTTGGGTGAGCAGCGCTTGGAGGTCGAAAGAGCCTGTTCGGGACTGCGTATCTTCTTTGGTATCACGGCGTTGGCGTACGCGATCCTGACCATCGCTCCGCGTTCGTGGTT
>JBCBLJ010000363.1:0-7947 GCA_038520195.1 Planctomycetota bacterium | reverse complement strand
CGTGCCGTCGGTGTCGAAGGTGTCTCGGCCACCGACCTCGATGGTGACGTACAGATCCTCGACCCGCGAACCGAGCGTCCCCGTTCCGCTGTTGGGCACACCCGCGAATGGGTTCTCACCTACAAAATTGGTGCCGAGCAGTTCCACCGTCGTCCCCGTCGGAAGGAAGCGGACTTGCCCCGTCGCCAGAACCGGGGCGAAAGGCGTCGCGGTTGCCCGTGGGGCGGCTGGCAAGAAAACCGGTGGCGCGACCCCGGAGCCGATCGACACATCGCGCGAATCGACCTCACGCAAGCCCTGCGGCGACGTGCTGTACGTCGTCAATTGGTAGGGAATCGAATACGGCAGCGGAACTTCCCAAAAACCGTACGCATCGTGCGATGCGTAGATCGCGGCCGACCCGCCTTGGCTCCCATTGCGGTCCGTTTCAATGCTACTGATGTAGTCACCGAGCTGCGGATTGCCACGCGTGTTCAACCGGCCGTCCAAGTCCTGGATCGCGGTCTGCGATGTCCCCAAGGTCGGGTTGATCGCGAACATGATTCCTGCGGAGGTCGCTTGGAATGTGTTGCCGAGCACCGGACGTCGCGCGGCAACACCGATGTTCGGAGGACTGGTGGTTCGCGCACGGCCATCACTGCCCACCACCATGGAGTCGACCAACATCCAAGTCAGCTCCGGCGTCGTTTCGCCTTCACGAATGACTTCGAGAGGCGTCACAAGGTAGACGACGTCGCCTTCCGATTGCGACGCCACCGGAAGAGACACGCGCCAGGCCGCCTCGTTCTCCTCGGGGATGCCGGTGATCTCAAGCCCCGTTGCGAATTCAAAGCCCGGAGGCAATTCATATGGCAAGTCGGCAACATCCAACGTGCTGACCGAGATCGTTGCCGGCTCGCTGAGCGCACCCTCGGGGATGCCCACCTGCGGCCCATCGACGGTTCCAAAGAGTCCGCCTTCGGCGCCAATCTCCGCCGTCGATTGAGACTCCAATTCGTCGACCACAAACGTGGTGACGTAGTGTTGACCGTCTCGAATGACGATGACTTCGGTCGTCCCCATTCCCACGGCCTCCAGTAGGCCCGTCTCGCTTACGCTCAGAATCGCGGGGTTTTCAACGACATAGCGAGTGCCCGGATCGTCGGCGACATCGGTGATGGCGAGCGGTTCGCGTCGGCGGACGAGGAACTGACGTGTCTCACCGGGAAGCAAAACGTAGTCGCTCGGGTAAACATCGATGGTCTCATAGTTCACCAAGCTGTTGCGGACACCGATCGCCGTTTGGAAACCAAATGCCGACGCCACGATCGCGGTTTCGCCTCGATCGCCGCCTCGCACCAAACCATTATCGAATACTTCGGCGACGTTCGGATCAAGCGAAGTGAAAACGACTTCGCGTGGATCGATGGGAACCAAGTTACCGTCAGACAACTCACCCGAAACGGCCAATTGTTGTCGATCGCCCGTTCGGAATTCGATCGACGGTTCTTCGATTCGTAACCCAACGAGTTGGCTACCAAGAGGATTGAGTTCAAGGTCGGCCCGGGTGGCATCGACCACGGGGTCAGCGGGAGTCAGCGAGACAGTCGAAACCGTCGCCGCCGGATCAAACGTGACTTCATAGAGTCCACCGCCCAAAATCCGGAGCGAACCACCCGTGACGCTCGGGGCGATGGCGAGCACGCGATCGGCCTCTGGATCACTCGCGAACTGCTCAATTCCAAAACGGAGCGTCGAACCCACGGATGTTTGATCCAGCGAGACGGCCGTTTGCATCGGAGCCTGGTTCGCAACGAAACCGAACATCGACTGAAATGCGCCGCGGTCGATCGGTCCGATGGTGCCATCTCGGTCGAAGTCCGCTTCAAGAACGTATCCGGATTCGCCCGACGCGTTCCCCGCCGCTGCGTTGAACAGTGCCCGATCGGCGGCATCCACGTTCCCGTCCACGTTCACGTCGCCGACCACGAATAGGTTCAGCGAGTAGCTTTGGTTGCTGCTACCACTCACCGCCACGCGGTACGTGCCCGGCTCGGTAACGGTGTAAGTACGCGTCGTCGTCGCACCGATCACCGAATCCGTCCCGGCGGACAATCCGACGATTTCGCCAGTAGCGCCGACCACGGAGACCCCGAGTGTGACTCCGACGCCGGGACTGGTCCGCAGTTCACCTTCTGTAATGGTAAACGCGAATTCGTCAGCCGATTCACCGAGGGTCGCATCGATCGAATTCGTCAGCAATGCTTCGGTGCCGCCCAAGAAAAGTCGGACTTCGCCGATCGCCGAAACGGCTCCATCGCCGTCGTATTCAATCAAGGCTCCAGGCCCGGCGGACGGTGCGATCGTCGTCAGCCGGGACTCCGCGTCATATCCGTAGAACTCGCGTGTCCCGTTTGCGGCATCGATCTCGATCGTTAACCTTCCTGAATCGTCAAACTGATGAATGACATGTTCGCCGCCGGGACCCACCAGTTCGCTGATGCGGCCGCGCGAGTCCCGCACGAACGTCACTCGATCGCCGGAGGGCGCGACAATCGTGCTATCGGTGACCCGAAGCGACGTCGATCCGTCTGGCGTGCTGATCTTGCGCAGCTTAAAAGCACCGGGTTCCTGTTCGGTCAATTCATGCCGCATGCCGGTCGGTGAAACAAGCGTGAAAGCGGTTTCGCCCGGCTCCGCCAAAGCCGAGGTGTAGGGCAATCCACTTCCGACCACAAAATAACCGTCACCGGCGCGACGAAGATTGGCTTCAAAGCTTTCGAGTGCCCAATCGACGCCTGGATCCGCCGCCCAAGCCGGCGCAAACGTCTCGAGACTGCCGCTTGTCGTTTCCACGGGCCTGAAAGAGAATCCGATCCGTTGTCCACTGGGGACGGTCACATAGACCCGTCCTCGATCCGTCATGGCTGCAAAGGCATCGCCCGAATCATCGCCCACATCGACGGCCAACTGTGGCTCGAGCAACGGCAAGGACCAAGAAGTCCCGAGTGAGGAATTGCCGGAGGTCATGACAAGCGAATCATGAACCCGCTCGATCGGAAGCACCACGCCGTCCAACGTGACGGTCATGATCGGCGTTGACTGGAAGAATGCCCCCGACTTGTCAACCGAATTGATCTCGATGTCGTGAGTGAACTCGGACGCGAGTCCACCGAAGTCGCTTGCGGTCACCCTTAGGGTATAAAATCCGTTGGCGAAACGAGCCGGGTCGACCGTCACATTGCGGGTGATGCTCGTGGAGCCGGCCGCAATCGGTAACGCCGCTCCGCCGCCACGCGGAATCAACTCGATCGCATACTCGGCCAACCCGGTGTCAGAGATATCGACGATCAAGTCGCGCGGCTCGGTGAATTCGGGCGGTGCCAACTGCATCACATCGATTCGTGGTGCGTCGAAGTCGCCGGGATCACGAACGAACAACGGCACGGTCACGGTGGTCTCTCGGCCTTCGATGTCCGTCACCACTGCGGTGGCTTCGAAACGACCCGGCGCGGCCGAAGTGAAGGTCGCCTGACCGAGCGCATCGAGCGGAAACTCGACGCCATCGATCGAAAGGACCGTGCTAACAATCGTCACATCGCTCTCGGCGATCGGTTCAAGCAAAATCGGCTGTCCCGGCGTTCCCGCAAAACTCGGCGTCTTGACAATGCGAACCTGTGGTCCCGCGGGATCAAGAGAAGCAATCAAATTGATGGGTTGCTCGGTCCGCAAATCGCCATCGTCCGCCGTTAAACGGACCGTGAATACACCGGCTTGGAAGCTGGCCGCCGTCCAACGAATCACGTTGTCACCGTCCAATGTTGCTCCATCCGGCAAATCGATAGCGGTCAACGTCACCGCATCTCCGTCGGGATCGCTGACCGCGATCGGCACCTCGAGAAGAGTCCCGATCTCGGCGTTTCGAACCTGTCGCGCTTCGATGACGGGAGCACGATTGGTACCGAACACGCGAACATCGACCTCAAGGCTGTCCGTCGCGCCACTCGGATCGGTGACGCTAAACGGAAGCGTGTAGTCACCGGCAGAGTCGAAGTCGACCTCCCAGATGACCGTTCGCGATTCGGGATTGAACTCAAACCCGCTGGGAGGCGTTCCTTCGAAACCGTACACCAAGGTTTCACCGTCTGGATCGCCCGCCGAGAGCGAGAAAACCAACTGATCCCCTTCGCGGGTGAAAAGCTGAGGAAGCGTGCTAAACGTCGGCGGTTGGTTTCGGTTCGAAACCGTGACCAAAACGTCCTCGCTACGTGCCCCCGCCCCGTCTGTGGCGGTGACTCGAATCTGATACACACCGGCTTGCGTCTGACTCGGTGTCCACGCAAACACACCGCTGGATGGGTCAAACTCCGCACCGCTCGGGAGCGATCCGAGCACACCGCCGCTGACCAATTCCGCGGCGAAGGAAACCGTGTCGCCGTCGGCGTCGCTCGCGCTGACCGTGAAGACAAGCTCGTCACCCTCTTGCACCGTTTGTGCCCCAATGGGCTCCAGGTCAGGGCGCGTATTCGTATCCCGGACGGTCAACGTGATCGTTCGTGAATCGGTCAGCTTGTTTGCGCCGACGCCGTTTCCGCTGTCAGTGACTTCGAACGTGATCGTGTGCGTTCCGAGGTCCAAGGAAGTTGGCGTCCAATCAAAGCGATGACGTCCATAAACACCCGTGTCGACCAAAGTTGATCCAGCGGGCAAACCAATCGCGGTGACATCAAGTGCGTCTTGATCGTCATCGTCGATCAAAAGGTCCAGTGAGAAAGGCGAATCGACAAGCAACACGCTATCGAAGAAGGGGTCGAACCGCGGAGGCTCGTTCTCGCTCGTCACTTGCAACGTAAATGGAGTCTCGCCGACCAGCGGTGTGTCGCCCTGAGTCTCACTGGCCGTGACCGTCACCAGAAAGTCGCCTCGATCGCCTGGCGTCGGTGACAGCGAAAGCAACCCCGTTCCATCGCCGTTGTCGACGAATGACGCGAAGCTTGGCAAACGAGTCGACTGATCAAATTGAACACCAAGCGAAAGCGGCGTGCCTTCGAAATCGCTTGCGGTAATCGGGATTTCCAGCATTTCCCCGACCGCCACGCTCTGTCCGGCAATCTCCGCAACTTCCGGGCGGAAGTTCGCGTCGGCAACGGTGATCGAAACCGTTACGGAATCCATGCTCGGCGTTCCAGTGCCGTCACCATCATCCATTGCTTCAAAAGTAACGTCGTAAATGCCCGCATCGTCAAATCCTGGCGTCCACGTCAGCAACTGACGCGTCGCATCGAACTCCGCGCCGCTCGGCAATCCCGTCACGTTGTAGGTCAACTGCGGAAGCAGGCCTTCGAAGTCAATGAAGAAGTCCTCGGTCACCGACGTGGGGTCCACCGGTGCCACCGGGAACTCGGGATCGAATGCGGCGACCCGCAGTGCGAACGTCTGGCCCTCGAAGATCTCCACGGCGTCGATCGTGGGGAAGCGAACCGGACCATTCAAGTTATTGACCGTCAGTGTGGTGGTCTCCCTGGTCTGAGTCGTCCCGTCATCCGCGATCAAAGCCAACTCGTAGACGCCACTCTGGTCAAAGCCTGGCGTCCACTCGAAAACGCCGGTGTTGGGATCGAGGATAGAACCTGGCGGGAGCGTCGTCGACAAGTACCGCAGCGTATCACCGTCTTCGTCTTCGCCGAATAGTGTGAATGTGATCGCGTCGCCTTCGTTGATCGTTCGTGAAGCGACAGGAGCCAACGTGGGCGCGACGTTGTTGTTGGCGATCACGATTTGGAACGAGACACTGGTCTCGATGAATCCATCGCTGGTGCTTATCGTGACCCGATCATAGACACCCGCGTCATCACCACCTGGTCGCCACCGCAAAGCCTGACCGATGGGATCAAAGATGGCGCCGGCGGGCAAGTTATCGGCGAAGTAGAACAGGTCATCGCCGTCGGGGTCGAAACCGCTGACCGGGATTTCAATCAAGTCACCTTCGGTCGCGACGAAGTTGTCGATCGTCGCCAGAACGGGGGCTTGGTTCGCGCCACTGACATCGACCACCCAGGTCTGACGACGATAAGCGCCGCGCGCATCATAGGCCCGCAATTCAAACGTCGCCTGATCGGTCGTCGCGCGGGTAGGCATCCAATCGATCTCGCCCGTCGTCGCGTCGACGGTCGCGCCCTCGGGAGCCTCCGCCAGAACGTAGCTGATCGTGTTCCCGTCGGGATCATCGGCTTCCGCGATGTACTGGTATTCCGAACCAACGGAAGCCGCCAGCGTCGGATCGCTGTTGAAGTTCGGCAACTCGTTGGGAGGCAGTGTTGCCAAAACCCGGGGTACGAAGTCGAGGTCGAGCAGATTCGGGTTCGCGATGGTAATCGTCTGCGGCTCTGAACTCCCGCCGCCCGACAACACCGTCCCGTCGCCAAGCACCTGATAGCCGTTGGCATCCGCCGGTGCGCCGTCGTTGCCGAAGAAGATCACCGACGAATCACCGAGCTGATCGAAGACGACGTTGATCGGGCCAGCGATGTCAAAATCGGCCGTGTTGTGCACAACGACATCGAAGAGCAGTGTGCCATCGACGCGATTAAGCCGCGTGTTGGAATACGAGACGGTCGTCGAAATCGAAACATCCTCGAACACGCGGAACGTCGTTGTGAATCCGTCGCCTCCGATCGGAATGCCCTGTTCGCTTTCAACGCTCGAAGACACCGTTAGTTCGTACTCGGCCGGAGGCAATGCTTCAAACAGAAGCTGTGTCGATCGGTTCTGGTCTTGGTAGTCGACCGCGCCAATATTGATGGTCTCGCCCGTCTCACGATTCCTGAGGGAGTAGTTCGCCGGGTTGTCGCCGCCTCGAGCGGCAGCGACATCTCGTTGCAATGAAACGTCGAACACGAGTTCAGCGCGGTTCGCGCCGTCAACGATTCGCGTTTCAATCACTTGCGGTGCGGCGACGGTGACGAAGAGGTCAATCTGATCGCCCTGCGTTGCTAGAAACCTTCCTCCGCCAAGGGCCTGAATACCTTCGACTCGCCCGTCACCTCCGGTTGCGGCGATCGATTGACGTAAGGAAACCGGGTCGAGCACAGTGATCTGTCCCGAACTCTCGTGACCGACCAGCAGGGCTCCGGCAAAGATTGAGTCGGCACCTCCGAATGCAATCGATTCGGCTCCACCCTCGACTTCGGCAACAATCTCCGCGCGGCCGCGAAAGTCGAATCGCAACACCTCACCGCCCGAAGGCCAAGCCGTCCCGTACAGCGTGCCGTCTTCGGCAACAGCCATCGAGTCGACGCGGGTGTCGCTGAACGGAATCAACTGGCGTGTCGCGGTATCGAGTTGGCTGATCCCCGACGTCGTGGCGACATACAGCAGTGTCTCGCCCGGTACTGCGGCGAGCCCTAGCGAAATCCCGGCGCCGATCGTGTCCAACACAGCTCCCGTCGTCGGATCCAACTGCAGCAATCCTTCGCCGCCCGTTGACGCCCATAGTTGGCCGGACGCATCGAACGCCAAATCGTAGATCGGACTGCGAACGCCTGACGCGAGCGACGACGTCTGTCCGGAGGATGGATCGATCCGGAACAACTCGTTTCGCCCCGCACCGCCGCTGACCAAAATCGAGCCATCGGGTGCGACCGTCATCGCAAGTGCGCCGATTCCGGCGCCACTATTGCCAGGAATATCTGCGAAACGTTCGGCTGCCAGCGGCCGAATCACCCGAGGAAACGCGCTCGGTTGCGTCGCACTGGTCCGAGCCGGAATTCCAAATGCGCCCTCGTCGAAGTAGCGATCGGCGACGGTCTCCGGCTGCGCTTCGGCACGCGGTGCCACGATCGGCGGCGTGACATTGACCGAGGGAGCTGAACCGAGGTTGATTTGTGGTACCAAGCGCGGGACTCGGATTCCGTCGGGGACGCGCTCGACATTTCCGGCGCGGTCGATCGCGCGCACCAGGAATAACGG
>JBCBLJ010000971.1:0-2805 GCA_038520195.1 Planctomycetota bacterium | reverse complement strand
TCTCGAGTATCCCGCGCTCGCGAAGTGTTTCGAGTGCCCGTGCGACCGCGCGGTCGAAGTGTTGAATCTCGATGAGGTAGTCCGCGTAGTCTTCGCGCGGCAACGGCGCATCAGGAAGGAACGCGGGAAAGTCCAACCGCTCAAGGTCAATGCCCGTCGCGACCCCCGAGCCACGATCGAATTTCCGATGCGGCTCGTGAGTGCCAAGCCAGAAACAGAAGGGCCGATCAGTTCCCAATTCATCGAGAAACGTCTCAAAGTTTCCGGCGTAATCGACTTCGCTGATTCCGGCGAAAGGGGGATCGAGCTGTTTTCCGGTCGTCGACCTGCCTGCAGGGCTCACCAGACGTCCGCTTTCGGCTAAGTCTCCGGGCCAAGTCTTGCCCGTTGACCCGATCGTGTAGCCGCTCTGACTCAGCCGCTCGCTGTACGTCACAAACCTTCTTGGGAAGACGCCGTGATTGTTTCCGGCCTCTCCTAATCGCCAGATCGGTTGCCCTGTCAGTAGCGCCGCGCGCGATGGCCCGCCAATCGGAGCATCGGCAAATGCATGCGTGAATCGCAAACCTTGCGCGGCGACGCGGTCAAAAGCGGGTGTTCGGACAACCGGGTCGCCGTTGACACCGGCGCAGCGATAACTTTGGTCGTCCGAAATGCAGACCAAAATGTTCGGACGCGCCCCATGAATCGCCGTCGTCGCGTGAGGTGTTTTCGACGCGCTTTCGGCCACCGTTTTCTCGGTTGGTTCGACATCCATCGGCTCAGACGAACCGACGCCCGAACGCGTCAGATAACTCGCTCCATACGCCAACATGCAAACGATCAAGCAAGCGGCGAGCACGGTGAACCACCGCTGAGGATAGCCCGTTTTAGCCAGCCGCTCGGCGAGGACGTCGGCCGTCGGGGGACGTTTACGGCGATCGGACTGCAAACAGTCGATCGCGATTCTCGTGAGTGAACGATCCGCGTTGGGGTTCATTTCGAGTAGTGGCGTGACGACGCCCGACTTGGCAGCCGAAAGCGTCGCTTCTCGAGTCTCGCCGCGAAACGGGGCAAAGCAGGTGAGCAACTCGTAGAGGACGGCTCCCAGCCCAAACAGGTCGGTGGTTTGATCGAGATCGTCGCTGCCGCGCGCCTGCTCGGGCGACATGTAGGCCGCCGTTCCCGTTCCCGCGCCACCGGATGTCTCGCCGGGTGGAAGCGCCAACCCAAAGTCGATCAACTTCGGGACGCCGTCACGTCCGACCATAATGTTCGCCGGCTTAATGTCGCGGTGAATCAGTCCGACGGAGTGTGCCGCGGCGAGCCCGTGCGACAGTTGTTGCATCAGTCGTCGAATCTCTTGTGCGGTGAATCTTCTTAACCGCATCAAGCGATCAAGTGAGATACCATCGATTCGCTCGAGCACCAAAAAAGGCGTTTCGCGCTCGCTCCGCACCAAGGGTCCTTCGGCCGTCAATTGGCTCTCACCCGAATAGCCGATGGCGTGGCAACCGACGACATACGGGCTGTCGATTTTGGCCAGCAGGCGACCCTCGCGAACGACGGTCTTTCGCTCCGAGTCATCCAGCCGTTTGTCATAGAGTTTCAGAACGACCTGTCGATCCAGATCCGGATCACGAGCCAAAAACGTCGTTGATTGTCCGCCGCGGGCAAGCTGATTCAAAATCTCGTACTTGCCGAATCGAGGCGGCGTCTTCCCTTCAGGAAGGTTCTCCGCAGTCGGAAGTCGCTCGACCATCGACTGAATCGTATGAAATTCGCCATCCCTCTCGTCGCCGACCAATCGACTGCCGGAATCCGACTCCTGTCGTGTTTCGACGGCACTGGGATCTGGTTGCTTGCTACGACGGGGCATGCTGAATTTGCGGGCGCTACGGTAAGTGGTTTTCGATCCGCGAAACACGCAGCGGCGCCCCTCACTCCTCGATCCCACAAACTCATGCGTGGATTCCAATGGAGTGGAACACTGATGTCACGATCGATGCGAGTTCAAACGAGTTGGCCCGCTCTCCTTGCCTCGCCCCAACGGAGAGTACGTCGGGTCTCGCCGTTTCGATCGCGTCGGATTCGCATCTTTTTCAGGCCCGGCAACACATCGCCAGTTAGCGGACGAAAACCGAGACTCCCGCGAAGAGATGAAATGCGGCTCAACACCAGTTTAACGCGGTCAAGTTGTAGATCCAATGATTCGGTCGGAAGCGAGATTCCGGTTGGTTGCGCTTGCCACCCACCTGGTCGGGGTCGTGATTTCGCCGCACGAGACCCTCGGTTGAGGCGATTCGAAACATCCTATTTCTGGCGTTGGCCGTCGTTCGGCGTGTCGGTTTTCCCGCATTCGATTCACGGCTTTCGGACACTGACTCGCTTCGACGTCAGCACAAGCTAAACCTATGAACGCCGACTGAGCGCGCGGCGTCTGTGGCGGACGCATTGATGGGTCACCGCACGAGGTTTTTGATCCGCGACACCATCGTCAATGCAATGAGGAGTGAACGATGTCGAGTCTCTTAGAGCCAACGAGCACTGGTCAGACGGGTACCCCCGTTCTCACGACCGGCTTTGGCGAACGTAGTGAAACGACACGATCGCATTGGGCCGACGAATACGAGCGATTGCTAGCGACGGCGAGGATTGCGGTCATCGACGATGAAGAGCTGAACATCGAAATCGTCCAAGGACACCTGCGACACGAGGGGTATCAGAATTTTCATCGAGCAACGGACGGTACGCAGGCCCTTGATTTGATTCGCACCGTGCAGCCAGATGTCGTGCTGATGGATGTTTTGATGCCTGGGGTCAACG
>JBCBLJ010000024.1:0-24723 GCA_038520195.1 Planctomycetota bacterium | reverse complement strand
GTCCCACCGAAGCGGAAGCATCGTTAGATCGCCGTCGACGTATCCCTGTTCGACACCGTTGACTCTGCCATGCCGACCCTTGAGGTCAATCATGGTTTCGTTGTCAAAGTCGACTCCGGCGATCAATCGGTCGCTCTTCAGCGGCGTGAATGGGCTCCACTCGAAGTTGTTGTTGTAATGCCATTGCCAATCACGGAATTGGACCGCAACCAAGCGTTCGCTATTACCTTGGAACGGGGCCGACGGAAGCCGATCAGCGAGAGGCTCGGCGCTCAAAAGTACATAGCCTTGTCCGGCGACGGCATCTTCGACAGCGATTCCTTTGTTGATAGCGCCAACGCTGAACCGTTGCGTGAGCTGTAGGGCGTCGACACGGAAAGACGTGCCAAGAATCGTGAACTCGCCGTCGTTCGCCGAACCGTTCCAGCGATCGGCGAAGAACATCAGGTCGCCGTCGACGAAGCCTTGCACAATACCGTGCACCGTCCCGTCCGCGCCTTCAAGACTTTTGATCGTATCGGCACCAAAGTCGACGGCCGCAATCAAGCGATCGTTCGGGCGCGGCGTCAAAGCGAACCAGGACTGGTTGTTGTTGTAGTACCACTGGCCATCAATGTGCTGTACCGCGATCAAGTGATCACTGTTGTGTCGCATTGGCGGATTCTCGCGGAACCGCGTATGAACGCTCTCATCGCTGTACAGGATGAACCCCGTCCCCGTCGCGTTGTCTTCGACCGCAATCCCGCGATTCACCAGTCCCAACGAGAGTCTGACCGGCGGGAGCGCCGTCGCAATCGCTTCGAAATACGTTCCGTTGACCGTGAATTCCCCATCGTTGACGTTTCCGTTCCAACGGTCCGCCGCGAAGCTCAGGTCGCCGAACGAGTAGCCCAGTTCGATTCCCTCAAACGTTTCCGCCCGCCCACGAAAGCTCTCCACCGTATCGGCGTCAAAATCGGTGGCCGCCAACAGCCGATCGCTGCTGACAGGTTGGAATTCAACCCACGCGGCATTGTTGTTGAAGGACCACAACCCATCTTGGAAACGGACGGCAAGCAAATGGTCGCTGTTGGCAACGGGGATTCCGGCGCGGGGAAATCGCGAGAACACGCTCTGTTCGCTAAACAGAAGGAAACCGCTTCCGGTGGCGTTGTCGGCGGCCGCGATTCCGGAACCGATGCGCCCGATTTCGTAGCGATTCAGTTGGGGTGCTTCGACGATGCCGAGTTGAATCGACAAACCAAGAGTTCCGTCGGATGCGTTGAGGTCAAACGTGCTGCCGTCCCTCAAACCGAACGCCGTGCGACGACTGTCAATCAAAACCGACTCGTCCGAAGACTGCCCCAATTGCCGGAAGAGAACCTCATTGGGTCGGTCGTCAATCGCAAACACCGCGTTGACCGAAGGCCGCGGGCCGTGAAGGAACTCCACCGTCGCGCGGCCCGCGGTGGATAGTCCTGCGACGTTGAACGAAATCCGCTCGTGCGGAAAGATCGCCTCGGTGTCGTTCGACGTGACAACGGGCAAGACCGCGACGTCCGTGATCAGTGTTCCGATCGGCGAGACGATTGTCATGGGGCCGTCGCTGGCTTGGACCGAAACCACATTTGCTTGTTGCCAATCGGCGATGCCGTCGGAGTTTCCGTCGAGGCCTGCGGGAGAATTCTGCTCGTCGAGGTTGCTGACACCGTCCCCATCGCTGTCCGGACGCGCACCCAGGCTGGGTAACGTCTGTTCGGTGGAGACGTCGATTTCGACCAAGACTTCGCCCGGCGTCGTGACTTCCCAACCGAGGTCAAAGCCCACGACCACGCGGTAGACGCCCAATCGTAGTCGCTCGAAACGATACCGCCCGTCCGTCGAGATGACGGTGGTATCGAGTGAACCGTCATCATCGACATCCAGGCCCACGCTCACGCCCGACAGCAGCGATTCGTCGGCATCGAGGAATCCATTTCCATTTGTGTCTTCGAAGAGGAGTCCGTCGATGGAACCAGAATCGAAGACATCGATCGTCACGGGGACAACCGTCGAAACACCCGCTTTGCTGACCTCAACGCGATACTGATACTGATTTGGGCCTTGATCGACCGATGGCGTCCACCGAATCACCCCGTCGGCGTCGATGCTGATGCCATCCATCAATTCGGTATCCAGCAATCGATATTCGAGTGGGTCGGACGAAAACGCCGCATCCGCATCGATGGCCTGCACCGCATACACCCATGATTGGCCCTCAACAATGGCTTGCGTCGGGATCGCTTGCACCATTGGCGCGTCAGGTACGTTCGAAACGACTAGTTCGCGTGACACCGTTGTCGATGCGCCTTGGCCGTCGCGAACCTCCACGGTGACCGAGTAGGTCCCCGGGAGGGAGTAAGCATGCTGCACAGAGTCACCAACGACGATGGGAGTGCCATCCCCAAAGTCCCACCGAGGGCTTTCGGTGCCATCCACGTCCGTTGCGGTCGCCGTGAATTCCAACAGCGTATCCTCCAGTGCGTCCGCACCGGAGTCGGTCGGCAGATTCACGAAGATCACCGGCAAATCGTTGCCGACTGGAATCGACGTCGTCGCGAAGGTGGAGTTTCCGTCGTCATCCACCTGTGTGAATGTGACCGTGAACGTGCCTTCCGTCTCGAACTCGTGATCGACGACGATGACGCCATCGCGGCTGACGGTACCGTCGGTGTACGTGATCGACTCACCAATCGATTCGGTGGTTCCATCACCCCAGTCGATTACCGCGTCGAAGAGAAACCGATCGGCTTGGAAGGAGCCGTCGAAGGTCTTGACCTGGACAGACACCGCATTGCCTTTGACTGGCGCGCTACTTACCAGATTCATGACCGCGCCGAGTCCCGCTTCTTCCACGGTCACGTCGAAGGAGTCGAATGAGCTGCCGTCTTCCCCTTCAAGTCGGACGCCAACGGTGTATCGACCCGGTGTCGCATAGAAGTGATCGAAATCGATAAAGCGACCGCTCTGTGCGAATTGAGTCGGCTCGCTTCCGTCTCCGTAATCGATCGTCACCGTCAACACGTCGTCGCCGGCGTCCTCGATCACCGATCTTCGCTCGCTAAACGGTCCTTCGATGATGGTGACGTCGGGGCCCGCATCGGCGGTCGGCGCGACATCTATGACTCGCACGGTGCGACTCGTTTGGTAGACAACGCCACCTTGATCCTCCGCTTCGAGTGTGACCGTCACCACGCCGCTCTGTTCGAGGTCGAGCCCGACCGTGACACTCATCACGTCCTCGACAGTTACGGGACCGGTCGCCGTCCAGCGAATGTTGTCCAGTTCCGTGCCCGTCGGTGAAACGAAGGTGGGCGTTAGGTAGTCGCCTTCTCGTGCTGTCGCCGGCAGGTCAAAACGGATGACGTGGTTGGCCTTGACGTCGGCCGAAAGAACCTGGGGCAACGCGGAAAAGGGTACGCTTGGCGGCGTCGGTGCGGACGACCAATCACTCTGCGTGACGGCGGACAACTCCGTGGTGTCGGTCGCGTCTGTAAAGAGCTGGAACACGCCGTCGAGATCCGCGATCTGGAACGTATCGGTTCCGACATCCAGCTGTCCGTCACCTGCGACATCGAGAAACGCCGTCGCACCGGCAATGCCCAAGTCACTGACGCCCTCGAAGACCCTGCCTTCGACGATCGAACCGCCGAAACCGACTTCGAGCGTCGTTGTCGCGCTGCGACCGGAAGAACTTCTCGCCGTCAACAACAACTGCGACGAACCAACGCGATCGGTTAGTTGCCGTATGTTGAATGCGGTGGGCGATCCAAAGGCGATCAGGTTCTCGTCGAGAGTGTTGTCGGCCAGCGATAGGAACTGCCCGTCAGAAACGGAAACGTTGGCACTGACGTCGAGAAGGAGTCGCTCTCCCAGATTTCCCACGACCGCCGTCGGCGGGCCGGACCAAATCGGCTTGGCGGCATTGGGAAGTCGGAGTGTCACATCGGCTTGTTGTTCAATGGAGTCCGCGATGACTTGAAGAAAGCCTTCCCCAATCGAGTTTTCCGTCAAGTCCAACAGTAGTGGTCCACTGATGGTGGGTACTGTTGGCCGGATCAAGATCGCATCCGCGACAATCAATCCGTTGTCGGAGGTCGATGAAAGACTGACATCCAGTCCGCCGATGCTGGACACGTCGATGGTGGCGAGTCTCTCAAAGGCGACTCCGCCCAAGACTTCACCGAACGGCACGGCACGTTGATTGACGGTCCTCGCAAAAGTGTCGACGCCGCGCGCTTCGTAGTGCACACTCGCCGCGTTGGCCTCGCTGGCTCGCCAGGTCGCAAGGACTTCGTACTGCCCCGGCAGAATCTGCGGGAACTGATACGTGACCTTTGCACCGGTGGCCGCGTCCGCGTAGTGATAGATGTCGCCGACTACGGGTGCCGTGGACGTGCTCGCTCGCCAATACTCGGTAAACACGACCTTGGCGGCGGCTCCGACCTCTTCGTTGTCATCGCCGAGCTGCGTCCCGAAGAATCCGCCGGGCGATTCAATGTCCGCGCCGGCAAACGAAGCGTACCGGAGTTCTTCGAGTGTGCGGAGGTCATCGATCTCGTTGAGCGAACCTTCTTCGCCACCGTTGAAGTTGACGCTCAGGACTTGCAGTTCACTCAGTTCCGCTAAGCCTCCGACAAAGTCGATGGCGTTTCGGTCGAGATTCAAAAACTGGAGATTGATGGTCCCACCGGTATCGGTCGGCCGAAGGGCATCCAATTCGGATGGAAACAGACCGTTGTCGGAAAGGTCCAGAGAAACCAGACCGGCCAGAGCTTCAATGCCGGCAAGATTGAAGAGACCCACTCCCGACAAATCGAGGTGGACGATTCCGCCCAGTTCGCTCGCCCGGATTGGCCGCGCGAACTGCTCGCCGCCATCGGATGTCGCGACGATGGACACGCCGATTGCATCCGCGATGGCAAGTGCGAGATGGTGGTCGGCGATTTCGATCACGCCCCTCGGCGCGCTCTCTGAGAGATCAGTATCGATGACGATGAGCGGGTCGTCGAACACGCGTTCGCCAAGTCGGTCATCGCCGATCGGCTCACGAAGTCGTTCCTCGGGTTCGAGGTCTTTTGGCTCGAAGAATTCCGCAGTGAACGAGTCCGTGCCGCTATCACCGATCAGCGAGTCTTTGCCCGGCCCACCGATCACAATGTCGTCGCCATCATTGCCACGAACGAAATCATTGTCCGTCGGCGCGTCAAAGGCTCCCAGCGCCGGCGCGTCAAACGTCAACGCAAAGTCCACGGCACCGACTTGGCCAACCGGGTCGGAGCTTTTGACTTCGAGGTAAAACGTCCCGGCATCGAGATTGCGCAAGTCGAAGCCTGCTGAATCGGCTTGGAGCACGCGTCCGTACTCGTCCAATAAAGTGCCGATCGCGCCGGGTTGCTGGCGAAGAAGTAATCCGGTCGGAGCCGCGAGAGACCGATCCGGAGCAATGACCGTCACGAGGGCGTCGGGCGTCTCGGTCGTGATCCTGGCCGTCAGATAGCGCTCGCCGCGTTTGAGCAACTCGCGGAGGCTCTCAATTCCGTCGGTGACCGGAGCCAGATCCAGTTCGATCCGTTGCTGATCTTTTCCGAGGTTGATAGTCGGGAACGAGAAAAGCGCGCGGGCGTTTGACCAATCCTCCTCCGAGTCGCGAAAGAACCCATCTCCATCACTCGAAAGCAAATCGATGGTCACTTCCGTGTCGTCCCGATCTGAACTCGCGAGCAGTTGCAGTTCCGCGCCGAGTAAGCGATCCGGATCGACCAGTGCGGCCATGAGCTTGCCGAGATCAAACTCGATCAAACCGATGTTTTTCGCTGGTCCACCCACGTCGATTGGGTCATATGGATACTGTGCATCGCCGCCGGGTACGAGCGACGCGGTCAAGCCTTCGACCGGAACGATCGGGTCAACACCAATGCCAGGACCGATCCGTAAAACATCTCCGATGGCGCCGTCACCCAGCGTCCGGAAACGATAGAGTTTCGAGTCGCCGCCGTCGGACAAACGGAATTCGGTACCTTCAAACGTCACGTTGGCGCCTAGGTCGACGACCGCGCCGCCGATTCCTCGCACCGCCGTGTTCTCAAGCAAGATCGCGGTTTCAACGTTCGCAATCAGACCCGGTCGCAACTGGCCTGGCACGAGGAAAATTGTGCCCGCGTTGGTTTCGATTCCGCCCGCGACCGCATCAAATGCACCCGCACCGAGCGCGAGGTCCGCGATACCGTCGCCGGTGAAATCCTTCGAGACTTGGGCCACGGTCCCGAGTTCTTCTCCAGGCGTCAACGATCGGAAGACGTCCGAGTCGATCGAAGTCGCTGCTTCGAGATCTAGTAGTGTTCCACCGAACGTCATTGGGTCGTACACCACTCGCACTTCACTGACCAAAGAGGAAGCACGATCCGCTCCGACCACCAAGTCCAGGTGATGATCGCCGTCAAAATCGCCGAGCCCCATCGATCGCAACTGAGAGACATCGGAGACGACACCATCGATCTGCAGACGCGCATCGCTCGACCTCTGAATTCCCCCGCCGACGTCCTCGAACACCAACAGGTCGGCATCCGATTCGGCCACGCCATGGGCGACGATCAGCTCGTCGGTGCCGTCAAGGTCAAGGTCGCCCGCGAGCAATGGCTGCGTCGGGTTCATCGTGGGAATCAAGTCTCGCAGCTCAGGAGTGGAACTACTTCGAATTGATGCTTCCAGCTGGATCACGGCGGGGAACCCATTCGTTCCGAGCGAAGAACCTCCCACGGAACCATTGACATCCAGTACGTAGTTGCGACCGACCGTCAGGTATTCGCTTCGATCCGTGACGTTTTGAAAGAGCCAACCCAGCGGTCGGCTAACGATGATTTCATCTTGCCCATCACCGTCGACGTCCGCGACCGTTGCCCGCGTCCGTTGACGAAGCGAAAGTGGAACAACGGATGACGGCAATGCTTCGTACTTCGGCAGCGTCGCGAGCACCGTGCTTTCACTTTCGATGCCGCCCAGCATCCACGCGACCATTTCACCGGCGACCGCGGGGCCGCGTGTGTCGTTGACGGCTCCCGCGAGACTGGACCCGAGTAAGACGCCGCCATAGCCCGTCGTCGATTGCTGCTCGATGACCGGCAAACTGGTGAAGACCAATAATTCCTGTTCAGGCGATGAATCAAAGTCCATCCACGCCAGTTCGACATCGTCGGAGTTCAGGCCCCCGGTGACATCGATCGAAACCGCAAGAACGCCGTCGTCTTCGACGCTGCTGGCACCGTCGGCGAGAACGGCACCGGTGAGAACCGCAACCTCCAAGTCGACGTCCGACCCTGAATGCCGCGTGAAGCGATGAAAGAAGAGATCGGTCAATCCGTCGCCATCGATGTCCGAACTTGTTTCTGCCGTCGTCCAGTTCGGCTGATCGGCGGGCCCGGACAGATCGATGCTCAGGTCGGCTGAGGGTTCATTCAGGCCGCTCGTGTCGACGGGCCCGAACAGGATCAGTGATTGCTGATCGCCGGACAGGACGAGGTCCTCAAACCCATCACCATTGAGATCGCCGACGACACTTCCCAAACGGAGTTTGCCGAATGCTTCCTCGCCATCGAGCCGCGTCGCATTGCGAAGTGAAGTCGTTTCCGCCGGAGCAAGCGTCAGCCGTTCGTCGGTAGTTGAGACGCGGATTTCTCGTAGCGCAGAAAGTTCCGCGGCGTAGGGCTTCGGTTCCGCATCGGGCCCCGCCGCGACGGTAAACGTCTGATTGGTCGCAATCGAATAACTTCCCAAAGCCGTCGGTGCCCCCGAGTTCATTTGACTTTGAGCGAATCCGAGCAGTTCCAGCTGATCGGTTGAACCATTGACTTGCAGCGAGCCCGATTGACGAAGCACCAGTAGCAGTCGGTTTTCACGTTCATCGAATTCGGCGAATACCTCGTCGTCGAGTCCAACCGCTTCCAGACGCTCGTTGATGTTGTTCGCAACCGATGGCCCCGCGGTCGAGGCACTCACCTGAAAGCTGATCCCTCCAAATCGACGTCCGCCATCGATCGTGAAGGAGAGCACGATCGACGTGGTTCCAGATACTGAGGAAAGATCGATCGGCGAATTCGCGACGATCGCTCGTGTCCGTGGATTGGTGATGCCGAGCAAGTACGCTTCCGCGTCGGATGCTGGAAACGTTGGTAGATAGGCACCGCTCGCCAAATCGAAGACGGCGGGAGTGACCGATGCCAACGGTTCGTTCCAGGTTTGGTGAAAGGAATCATTGGATCGCGCGTCGTCGAAAACGATCGCGTCTGCGAAATCGCTGGTACTGAGCGTTCCGCTGTCGGGAAGCGGCAATACGTACCAATCGGCCGCGTCACCCTGATGGAACGTCAGTCCGGCGACGCGACCGTCGGTCAGTTCGATCGGCGTCGCAAAGACGGCCGCGTCATTTCGGTTGTTGTCACCGTCCCGCGTCGAGGCTTCGAATCTGTCGGTTGGTGTGACATTGAAGCCGCCGCCGGAAAGAACATCATCATCTGCGCCGCCACGAACATCGTCGTCACCTTCGAGTGCCGAGACAAAATCGATTCCAGCGCCCGCGTCGATCCAATCGCCATAGGGGCTGCCGAAGATTCGGTCGTTTCCGTCGCCACCGAGCACCTGGAAATTCAGGTGACGTCCGCCAGCTTGTCGGTCGCCCGGAGAGATGCCATAAGTTGGGTCGTTTTGCGGATCCGCCCCGGCGAATTGATAGTCCGCCTCCAGGTGGAGTTCGTCGTCACCGCCGCGCAGATCGATCAGCGTGCCTTCCACGTCGCGCGTCTGGAACCGAGCTTCGTAGATCTCTAATTCGCCAGCGCTGTCCTGAAGAAACTCTTTGTTCGCGGCATCCCAAACCAAGCCCGCGACCGTCGTTGTCCCCAGCGGGATGTTGTAGGACAGTGTGAGGTGATCGCGGATCGGGTTGCCAAGTGAATCGACGTCGCCACCTTGAATCAAGACCTGATCGAAACCGTCGCCGCCTTCCAGTTCATCGGCCAGCGTGAACACGCCCTGGAAACCAAGATTGTCGATCGGGGGCCGATCGAGGAACACCTGCAATAGGTCGTCGCCGCCTTCTCCGATCAGGACATCACTGGCGCCGCGGTCGAAACCGCCCGAGAGGATGTCGTTGTCTTCGCCGCCGATCACCCAGTCTTCACTCGGCCCGCCCTGCAATCGGTCACGGCCGGGACCACCGACAATGACATCGCGTCGCAAAAAGTCATCGGTCGCGGCGTTTCCAAGGTCCACGGCGAGGTCGCCGAACGGACGATCATCGAACGTGATGCCAAGATCATACTGAGTCGGGATTTGACTGCCGCTTTGAACTCGAATGAAGTAAGTGAATGCGGGGTCAAAGTTGAATCCGTCCATCGGTATCTCGACACGCGCCGGCTTGCGTGGATCGGGGCCCGACTCCGCCGGCATGCCGAGGAACAGCGAAAACGCCGTTCCATCACTCTCGCGTTCCCAAAGTTCGACTCGGATTTCGTCAGCCGGTGAGATCGAATCGACGGTGATGTTCCCGGTTCCGATCACCAAATCAGCGACATCCACCTGGTACCAATCGACGTCATTCGGGCTATCGAGTGTCAAATTCGTGAACAGCTTGCTTGTGTCGACATCCTCCAGAAAGAACGCGCGCGAAAAGTCGTTGACGTTGTTTGGGACATCGTTGCGGTTTCCCGAGTCCGCCCTGTCGACCAGCAGCGCCGTCCCGCTTGTGATCTCAACGACGTCGTCGCCTTCGCCGGCTGACACCCAAACGCTGCGCTGGACCGTCGGCCCGACGAAGATTTCGTCGTCACCCGCTTTGGCATCGATCACGATCGCGGAATAGTCTCCTTCGGGTGGCAGCAGGTTGCCCGACAGTTCCAGGTCGCGCCGAGCAGCCTCCAGTTGGTCAACGTCTTGAATCGAGCCAAGTTCCTCCACGGCAACGACAAGATCGTTCGGATCCCAGACCAACTGGCCTTCTTCATCCACAGCTGAAAAATCAAGTTGAACCTGCGCGTCAAAGGTGAACAGTCCATTGTTTTCCGTAAGTCGCGTGATCAAGTGGTGGTCGCCGAGGACACCCGGTTCCGTGACAAAGTCGACGGTGATCACGTCATCCGCATTCGTCGCGCCGTAGTACCAGACCGCATCGGTCGATCGCGCGTACTCCAGCCACGCCTCACTGGAAGGCACTCCCGCACCGACTTCAAAGAGATTGCCGTCGACGTCGATGAGCCTGTTCGTGCCGCCACCACCGTACAAGAAGTCCAACACGGTACCGCCGAAGAGATCGTCATCGCCGTCGCGGCCGAGCATCCGATTCAATCCGGTGTCTTCGGGCACGCGACCGTCGACGAAGTCGTCGAACACCTGCCCTGAGTTGGGATCGACGAAACGTCCGAACGCGTTTCCAAGCGAGGGCTCGTCCGACCAAGCGTAGAGCTGATTCGTGCCGACACCGCCGAAGAGATCGTCGTTGCCGCCTCCCGCGAAGAGCCGGTCACTGTCGACCGACGGGTTGCCATCGAGATCGTCTCCAAATAGCCGGTCGTTGCCGTCGAGACCCAGGAGGACGTCGCTGCCCGGTCCGCCGCTGATTCGGTCCCGTCCCACTGAACCAAGCACCGTATCATCGCCCGAACCTGCGTTGACGACCGAAACCCAGTCTCGGCTGCGCGCCGCGAACTCGCCGAGCGAAAGGCTCGGCAGAAATTCGACCCAGTCATCACCGCCAAGCGTGTCGATTTGAAACTGCCTGAGCGTCGCGTCACCATTGGGGTTGCGGAAATCCGCGGTGAGCGTCCGCGCCGTTGACCCGGTTTTGTATTCCACCACGAGTCGACCGCCGCTGCCTCCCAACTTAATCGTGTCGTCGAGCGGAGTGCCTTGAACGACCAAAACATCGGTCGCGTTGTCGTCTTCGGTGTCGCCTTCGCGCTCGTTCCCAAAGAAGCCGTCGAGTTGTTCGACTTGCGTGGTTTCGGTGTCGAGGTACAGAAGGTCGATTCCGGTTCCGCCACGCAGCAGATCGACGCCGGCGTGACCTTGCAGAATATCCGTCCCGCTGCCGCCCCAAGCAGTGTCATCGCCACCGTGAGCGAAGATTTGGTCGTCACCGGGTCCGCCAAAGAGATCGTCATCGGCACCCGTCAGTCGAGCCGCGTCGCCTTGACGCGAGGCATAGCTCGGCCCGCCCAGCCGATCCCCTTCGAGGATGTCTTTGCCACCACCGCCGATCAACACCTCACGTCGCAAGTTGCCTCGTAGCAGGTCGAGCCCATCGCCGCCATCCAGACGATCACCGTCGAAGGTTGCTTCCAGGGTGACATCGGTCGTGTTTGCGTACGCCAACAGGGTGTCATTGCCGGGACCTCCGAAGAGCATTTGGCCGAATGTCAGATGGGTCGGCCCAACATCGTCGCCGCCGTCACCACGCAGCGTGTCATCGCCTTCGCCGCCGAAGAGTAAGTCGATTCCGAGACCTCCATTGAGATCGTCGTCACCTTCGCCGCCACGGATCAGGTCGACGCCGGGTCCTCCGAAGACGAAGTCGATCCCCGCACCCCCATCGAGGAAGTTGTCCCCCGATCCACCGATCAGATCATCGTCACCGCCGCCACCAAAGACGAAATCGTTCCCGGGGCCGCCGTTGAGGAAGTCATTTCCGTCATTGATTTCACCGTGCACCGATTCGAGTCCTAACGCGAGCGGCTGGATCGATGGGGCAACAAATTGGCTGTACGCGCCGAAGCTCAGAAACTCACTCGGTTCAATCAGTGAACCCAGAATCTCCGCGGCATCGTAGAACTGCAGTCCACCCCAAACGATGTCGCGCCCCGTTCCGGCGAACACGGTATCGCCGCCGAGTCCCCCGATGATCAGGTCGTCATCCGGCCCCGCGTTGATCGAGTCGGCGCCGGGCCCCGCATCGATCCAATCGGTGCCCGAAGCCGTGTTGATGTTGTCGTTACCAAGCCCGGTCGTCACGACATCGTCACCGGCGCCGGTCGAAACTTCGTTGTTACCGTCGCCAGCGTCGATCGTGTCCAGCCCGTTGCCGGTGCGAATCGTGTCATCGCCGAAGCTTGTCGTGATCCGATTGTCGCCGTCGCCGGCATCAATGAAGGTGTCACCGATGCCCGTAACCGTGATCAAGTCGGGACCACTGTCGCCGAAAATGCGGTTCGAACCGCCCGCATCGATCACCTGGGAGCCGAACGACGAGCCGGAACCGGGAAAGGTGGGTCGCACGTCGATCAAGTCCGGTCCGTCACCGGCCCGAACGACATCAAAGCCTTCTCCGGTGAAAACGCGGTTCTGTCCACCACCGACATCGACGTCGTCATCGCCCGAGCCACTTCGCACGAGATCACCTTCGGGGCCCGTCGTGATGACATCAGCGCCTTCGTAAGTAAAGACATGGCTGACGCCGTGAAGATCGATCACGGTGTCGGGGCCCGCGGTGCCGTAGATCAAGTCGTTGCCTTCGCCGCCGTCGAATGTATGGGCGTCGAAGTCGAGCGCCGCTTGGATGGCGTCGAAGTCGGGGTTGTCGCGCGTCGTAACCGCGCCGACCAACAAGTCGTCTCCGTCACCACCGAGTAATTCATCCGCACCGGTGCCGCCGAACAACTCATCGCTGTCATCGCCACCCTCGAGACGATCGGCACCCGGACCACCTTGCAGAAAGTCCAGGCCGGGGCCGCCCTGCGCCAAGTCGTTTCCCTTGTCGCCCGAAAGCACATCATCGTCCGCACCACCGCGAAGCACATCGTCGCCGTCGCCGCCGCCGACGTAGTCTTCGCCGTCGCCGCCATCGAGTTCGTCGTTGCCCGCACCACCCTGCAATTGGTCGATGCCGGGACCGCCAAAGAGGACATCGTCGCCGAGGCCGCCATCGATCAAGTCCGCGTCGGTGTGATCCACCACGACGGTCTCGCCACTGGTCGGAACGACGAACATCGTTTGGTTTGGTTGTCCCGTGCCCTCGCCAAACAGTTCGTCATCGGCCGATCCGCCCGAGATCACGTCATCACCCCAGCCTCCGAGAGCCGTAAGCCGTCCTCCGCCGCCGGTGATGTCGTCGTCGCCGTAGCCACCCAAGACCGTCACGGGAAGCGTAAACTGCTGATCGATCACAATCTTGTCATCGCCGAAGCCCGCGTCGATGAAGACGCTCGTCACGCCTTCGAATTCCTGATCGGTTCCGAAGCCCGTGATGACCGTTGACCCGTTGTCCTCGTTGGTGGAAACGAAAATGACGTCATCGCCGTCAGACAAATCGCCTTCGATCCGCTGCTCCGACTCCGGGCCGACGTGGACCACGAGCCGACCGTCAGCTTCGATGCGACCGAGCGTCGGCGATGCCGGTTGGGGACGTGGGAAATCGAAGTCTATCAACACCTTCGGGCCCAACGTCGCTTGCACACGGACGCCGAAGGCCTTCGCGTACGCGGTCAAAAAAGCATCCAGCTGACCCGATGCGTCAAACACCCACAGCGGACCCAGGCCAGGTGCGTTACCGAGTTGGAGGTTCTGCTGCACCTCATCGAACCGCACTTTGCCGTCCAGGTCGGGGTCGTTTAGGTCGAGCAACAGCGCCGCACCGAGCCCGACTTCGACGCCCGCTTTGGCGGCTTTCAAATCCAGCTCACCGCCTGCCGTGACCGCAAAACGGAACGTCAATTCGGGAACGTCACTGGTCTTGTTGCCCGAAGCATCGAACTCAGCTCGGTCGTCGAAGAAAAAGCCGTCTAGCAAGTCGATCGAACGACGCGACTCTGCGAATTTTCTGATTCCAACGGTGTCGTAGCCAAACGCAAAGTCGATGATCGCGTTCAACTGGCCTCCGACGGTGATGTTGAAGACGGGAAAGACGGGAATCCCGATCTGAAAGTCAAAACCGACATTCAATTGCGGCGCTTGATACTTGATCAAGTCGACATCGTCGCCGAAAAGCAGACCGATCGCGCTGGCCGGATTCTGCAGCAACGGGATGCTGAACATACCCTCGCTGACGCTCGCGATCTTGTTCGGATCGGTCGTACTGAACTGAGGCTCCTCCTGAGGGATACTCGCGAGGTAGTCTCGCAACTCCGCGACGTCGTCTCCCAAAGCGCCCAGGAACGAATCAAAGTCCGTTGAACCGCCGAGTGGTGTCGGCACGAGTTTTCCGAGTTGCGAATCAAAGGCCGTCGAAAAGTCTCCCAGCGGCAAGATGAGTTCGTCGCTGTTGATCGGGATGTCAATCAACGTCACGATCTGCGCCACGGCATCCACAAACTTCGAGACCGTCTCACCGCCGTCACCGAACGCACTGATCAAGTCCACATAGGTGGTCGGGCCGATCAACTCGGAAAGAACGGGGATCGGTGTCGTCAGTTGCTCCAGCACCGGGCGAATCGGATCCAGGAAGTCATTGACCGGACGCAAGATCGGTGCCAGGACATTGCTGACGAACGAACCGAGATCGAGTCCGGCGTTGGTGATCGAAATCTGAGGATCGGCGAATGTGCTGAGTGCCTCCGCAATCGTTCCATCGACGTGATCAAAGTTGAGGTGTAGGTCCGCGACGATCGACGGAATGCCTTCGACCGAAGTGTTGATCCCCGTGTCGATCGATGCGCTCAATCCGCCAACAACTTCCGCCGTGACCGCCGCGCTTGACAAAGCCGACGCGATCGTCGCCAGCTCGAATCGACCGGTTGGAAAGTCCAACGCGAACCGGCCGGCGACACCGTTGAACCCAGACGTGCCATCGCTCAACTGAACCCGTGCTCGCTGTTGGTCCGTGATTCCGGGGGCGTTCTCATCGATGGTCGCGACCGAAACCGCGAGCGGACCGAGCTTCGCGTCGCCGACCAAGTCATCGATCGTCGCATCAAACCCGACAAACAAGTCGGCACCGTCGCCGAACTCCACAAAGGCACCGTCACTTTGTGTGAAGCCGATCACCATGTCGAAACCGTACTCCGCATTCACGGAGGCATCGCCGGAGACTTCAAGTCCGAGTCCGCTTCCGCCGACGTCCAAGCTAAGCGGTGTTGACGCCGTGATGCCGCTGCGACCGAGGCTGATCCGGTAACGTGCCTCGGTCTCCACCCCCTCGCCTTCTCCAAGTCCCGCGGCCGGGGCATCGAGAACGATCTCGACATCCGCGAGCGTGATCTGGCCGTCTCCGTTGGCGTCGCGGAGCACATCAAGGCCACCGCCTCCAGCGCCCGGTCCCAACACGTCAAACAAAATTCGCTGGCCGGCGACCGAAACAAGTTCACCTGGTTGAGCTCCGGCCGCGAGCGCTTCGGCAAGAGTCCCCGTAAAGTTCTCCGCGACGTTCACGACTCCACCCAACGCGTCCCCCACGAACGGGATGTCGACCCCCAAAACTTCGTCGCCGAGGTATTGGTCGATCGATCCGAACAACGCCTGCAACCCGCTGGCGAGCGCTTGCAACGAATCGGCGAGTGTTAAATCACTGAAGAAGTCGCTCAAGTCAGGAACGACGACTTGGTTGCCCGGAGCGGACACGCCGTCGCTGCCGAACTCGAGTGAATCCAGATCGTCCCACTTGATTTGGAACGCTTCGGTGATCGGCGTGCCCGTCGACGTCGTCAGTTGCAAGTCGACACCGGCGGCCGCGTTCTCATCGAAGTCGATTTCAAAGTCACTCGGCACGATCGACGACAACGGTTTGACGCCGCCCGGCCATTGACCGGGAACCGCAGCGATCCGAAGTTCAGCAGGTTCGGTGCTTTCGCTTCCGCTGCCGAAGTTTATGCCGTCACGATCGAAAGCGGCGCTCCCGGTGGCGGCAACCCCGAGCGACAAGATCGAAGTCTCAAAGTCGAGATCGCTGGCGCTGGCGGAAGCCGTCGCGACGATGCCGGTACTCTCGAAGAGAACGACCGCATCGTCAAAGGCAACGTTGCGCAATTGATTCAGGTCCAAACCGAGATGGGCGTGAATCTCCGCGGCCGCGGTTACGTCGAACGAACCACTCGCGGAAAAGTCAACAAACTGATCAGTGAAGTCCGCGAGGTCTGGCCCAACGAAACGGGAAAGATCGACATCGAACGATGCCGTTTCGTTCACGTCGTCAAGCGAGAGGTTCAGCTCCGCCTTCAGTAGTTGCGTTTCTGAATCGAATGTCAGCGTGAAATCATCGGGCTGCAATCCCAACGCATCCTCGATCGCGACCTCAAGCGTGTCCAAACTCGCGTTCGGGTCCGCCAAAATCTCTTCGACCCGCCCGTTCACCGCGTCGACGGTGTCCAACACGTCGCCGAGCGATCGATTGACAAGCGGAAGTGGTTCGTCGAGCAATCCTTCACCGCTGACCGTTTCGAGGAACACGACGACGCGGCGGATCAGGTTGGTGATGTCTTCGAGCGTCAACTTTTTGAAGTTGACGAGATTGTCAAAGTGAGCCGTTGTGAATTGGAAGTTCTCGGGTTGCAAACGCAAGTTCGGATCGCTCGTCAGCAAGTCGTCCCAAGTGACATCGATGCGCGGTATCGAATCGGGGTCCGGCGGCACGTTCAGTCCAGCGAGGTCAACGGCCACTTCGCCCCCGGCGGTCAAATCGGCGTCGACGGAGACATTCAAGTGTTCAGCGGGATCGGCGACTGACTTCGCCAGCTCACTGAGCGTGAGGTACTCCTGACCCTCGGGCACTCTGATGCCGACTTCGACCACCGCGGTCGCCGACGCATACCCATTCTCGAAGTTCGCCGCGAGTAGCTCACCGATCTTTGCTGACGCGTTCAAGCTCGAAGCGGCGACGCCGATTTCGGCTCGCAACGTTGGCGGTTCCGTCAATCGGACTCGGACTCGGTCTTCGGCGATCACGCTTCGGAGGTTGCGGCTTTCAATCACGCCTGTCCCGCCGGTGTCGACGCCGACCAGGCCAAGGTAAGCGGCGAACAGGCCCGCGGTCGAATCGGCGTTCTCGCCTGACGCAACGATTTGAAACTCGCCCACGGGCGCGTCGCCATTGGTGTAATCGCGGACGACGAACGTCAAGTCACCGGACTCAGGGTCGACGGCCAGTTCCGAATCCAGCTTTTGAGCGTCGCCTTCTTGTATGACGAACTGACGCCCGAACTCATCGAGTGTCATCGTCGGCTGTTGAACGATGTCGATCGTTCGGGTACCGCCATCGGAGAGCCTGACGTCTAATCGAACCGAACGTGGCTCCAGCAATTGCTCGACGCCCGCGGCGCGCGAAAAGGCGTCGAGCGTGGTTTCGGTCGAGACCGAAGTCGCTCCCAGTGACGGCGCAAGTCCGGCGGCGGTCACGTTGCCGTCGCGATCCGAATCGATCACCGCCGCGAAGATGGCTGACGCGACGGTTCCATTGACATCGCGAACGGTCATTGGTCCTTCGTTCGGGTCCGGCGTCGAGAGATCCACCAACTGAATCGAACCGTCCACTAACTCTGCTTTCAGGTACGTCCGATCGGAGACGCTTGTGGTCGTCCTTTCAAGCAGAACCGAAAGCGGAGTGTCGGCATTGACCATTCCGAGGTCGACGTGGATGGTGGATCCATCGGCGAGGTCGACGCGAAAGGTTCCTCCTTCGATATCATCGGTCGTGAGTCCGTCGATGAAGTCGGACAGGGGGAGAGACTCGGTCACACGCGCTGTACTGAGTGAATACGTCGACGTCGTTGCATCGCCGGTCTCCGTTAGTTCAATCAGTCCAAAGACTGTGAAGAACGTTTGCTCGAGATTGTCGGTTTCGAGTTGAAAGTCGCCCGTCCCATCGCTCTGATCGGTGAGGACCAGTCGGTCACCGATCAACTCGGCCTGGACCAGCGTTTGATCACCGTCATTCACGCTCAATGCGGACGTCAATTCTCCGAGCGTCATGTTGTCTGCGATTGTGGGAGTCGTGAGCGTCACCGTTTGTCCGCTGCGGAGCGTTGCCTGGATACTGTCGGCGGCTCCGAAGTTCAGCAGCGGACGGAAGAAAGGATTGCGGTCGACGATCTCACCCAAACGCGTCTCGGCATTGATCGGCGGCTCGCCACTCGCGGGGAGTTCCGGAAGAAACGGCTTGCCGGTCAGCACTCCATCGCCGTTCGCATCGCTGGCGATCGGAATCAACTCGCCAGGCCACGACGACGTCTCCCCGAAACTCTCACCCCAGTCGATCGAAAACGTTTCACCAAGAACCGGCGACGTCAAATCAGTGAGCACGTAGCGGTTGTCGATAATCTGAACGTCAAGCTTCGTTCGAAGCGGTCGTTTGATTCGCAGTTGCCGCGCGATCCGCGAGTAGCTGGTGCTTTGCAATGGGCCCAATTCAATGAGCTCGGTGGTTCCATCGCGGAAGTGAATCTCGAGCGGTGTCGCGGCGCGGTCGATCTCATAAGTCTCACTCAAGCTGATCGCCGGACTCGGCTCTTCGAACACGTGAAACAGCGTGCGACTTAAGTCAGCGCCACGGATTCGACCGTCATCATCAAAGTCCAATGAGTCGGTGAACAGTGAATCCGCGATCAGCCCCGTTGCTTGCGTGATTTCCGTTCGCTCGGGACCGGCGGTGTGATCGACGATTTCAAACCGTCCATCGACAAACTCCATCGAGACCAGCACGGCGTCTCCTTCAAAGACACGCGTGCGATCGGCGGCATCCTGCACGGACCGAATCATATCGAACTCCGTCATCGTCAAATCGACCGAATCACCCCGGCGAAGCGCGATCGTCCAGGTCTGATCGCGGGCGGCGGACCAGCCCAATCTTGTCACGACGTCTTCCATCGGCGTCCAGGTCGGAATGGAAGATGTGGTTTGAAGGATATCCGGGGGCGTCGCGACCGAGTCGTAACTCAGACGCTGAGCGTTCATCTCGGCGACACCTGACGTGTACGTTCGATCGAACGGCAAGAAGACCAATCGGTGAAGCGGTTTTTCTGGAGCCTCGATTCGGAACGTCGAATCGCGGCCGGCCGGAGCCGAAAGATCTTCGATGACTAAACCGTTCCGGCCGACCGTCGCACGGATCACGGGATCACCATTGCGCTCGACGCGGACTTGATCAGCGATCGATTGCAAGCTATCCGACAAAAGGTCATCCAGCGTGACGGTGACTTCTTCGGTGGTTCCGTCTCGGAGATGGAACCGAAGTGAATCTACTTGCGGCTCGAAGAGGTCCAGCGACTGAGTTAGTGAGGGATCGATCAGATTGTAAAGCGGTACGCTGGCGTAGACGCCGGCGGTGAACGAAGCGCTGCGATACTGCGGGGCCCCGGCTGCGTCGCGATTGTCGATGGCAGGTCGCGGGCCGAAGAAGTGCGAGAAGAATCCGTTCGTCGACGGCTCGAAAGAAGCGGCCGCGTCTCCGACCGACGCGTCCAATAGCAAAAAGCTTCCGCCTTCGGCGGCGGCGAACACAAGTTGTGTCCCGCCGTCGTCGAATACCCGCAAACGCGACAACAGTTCGCGGACAGTCAAGTCTTCAGTGAGCAACCCCGTCGAGAGTTCGGCGGCGTCGCCATTGCGCAGATGGATCGTCGCGGTGTCGATGGTGCCGAGGAAGTCGCCGTTCGCTAGCCGTTGCAGCAACGGACCGATCGGGTCATCCAGTCCAACGGGAAACTCCCGGTAGTCGCCGATGGCGGAAATCAAACGTGGCCCCGCGATCTTGCCGTCGCCATCGGAATCGTCACCCAGCGAGATCAACCTTTCGATCAGTGGACTGCCAATGGAGTTGCCGGCCCACTCAATTCGAAATATCCGATCGCCGGACGTTAGATCGTGAATCACAAACCGAGAGCCGTCCAGCGTCGCGCGAGCGACTTGACGATCACCAATCATCAGATCGAAGGCCGCGAGAAACGCATCGATCGATAGATTTCCGATCGGTTGCCCTGGGTCAAACAGGACCTCTTCGCCGCTCGCCAGATGAAGTCGAAGCGGTGCGGTCACCGTCCCCGCCGATGCACTACTTAGGTCGTTCAGCAACAAAGACAGAAGCGTCTCGCCGCCGGAGCGTTCCAGTTCGGACTGAGCGAGCGACTGACTTTCGATCCTTCCATCGGCCGACGAGGTTTGATCGAAGAAAAAGACAAAGAATCCCTCTGCGTCGTGCATCGAAGTCGGGTTGGGGCCTTCGGTCCAGTCGACGAGGACGAGTTTGTTGTCGATGAATCGCGTCTCCGCGACAACTTCATTCCCGATGGTGGCCTGGCCTTGGTAATCGGTCACATCACCGATCGTCAAAGCTTCCAAGCCAAACCATTCCAATTCAGCGGATCGTCCGTCGGCGAGTTGGAGGGTCGTCCGGTGTTCAAAATCGCTACCCACGAGCGATTCGAGCCCGCGACGACGCAGGATGTCGCGGAGTGGAGTCCATTCCGGAACACGAACGAGTGCCGAAAACGGCTCCGCCACACGGGTAAGGTTTTGGACCCTCGGAGCTTCTTCCCGAGAGAGGTCGATCTCAAGTTGAAGACCGACCGTCGTGGCTCGCGAGATCATCAACCGATTGTCCAAGCCGCTTGCACCCGGCGTCATTTCAAAGGACGTGATCGGCGTCTCGTTCTGGCCCGCGATCAATGACAAGTCCGCCTGCGCATTGATCGGCTCGGGCGATCGCATGAAGTCCAGCGAGAGCGTCAAGATTTGCGTTTCCGGATCGTACAACGCGGCCCCGTCCGTCGCATCACTCACTAAACCCGGAATCAAGGTCGTCAACTCTTGAATCGAGTTGAAGGTCGGAAAGCCTTCGTCGTCGGTTAGAAACTGGAGGACAGCGCTGCCGTAACTCTCCGCAAGTCCGATCGCTTCACCGAGCGTCAAGTCCTCCGCCAGCGGAACGGGAAAGTCGAGCAGCGATCCTTCTTCCCAACCGCCGAAGACATCGCCTAGCGTCTCGAGTTGTCCGAGCAAAGCGGTCGCATTGATCGAACCGAAACCGAGAATCGAATCCGAAGAGAACGGCGCGCCCTCGGGAACCGTTAGCTCCACTTGTGGGATCACGGCGTCGAAAGGATTTGCATCGTGTACTTGGAACTTCGGGAACAAGCCACCGGTATCGAAGCCAGGTAAGTCAAACTCAAACGGTAAATCAAGTTGAAGCCCTCCTCCCCCGAACCCGATCTCAAACCCCTCTAAAAGTTCGAGCGTCGAAAGCTCACGCAGTTCGTCCAGGTTGATTGTGCCGAATCCAAAGCCGACCGGATCCACGCTGATGACGCTACCGAAGTCCAACGAACCGTCACGGATGGTGCCCGCTAGAAAACCAGTGAGTGCTTCAAATCCGATCGGCAATCCATCTGCTTCGAGTTCGAGGTTGAACGCGGGCAACGAAACGGAAGGATTTTGCGAGGCGTCGCGAAGGAACTGGAATGAAAACTCATCGAGCGAGAGATCGATCGGTAGCTCCGTTCCCAACGCATCACCATCGACCGCGTCGAACAGACTCCCGACTCCCGAGGTAATCGGCTCCACTAAGGCATCGAGTCGACTTGTGTACTGTTCGTCGATGGAGAAGTTGAGCCGAACGCCGTCACTTGTGCCGCCGAGTCCCAAGACCGGTTCAAGAAAATCGAACTCCGCGACCAGTTGACTTGAAGACGCCAAAGGGTTCGAAGCCAAGAAGCCCTCAAGCGGCTCAACGACGGTGCTTTCGAATCGTTCGGCGAAGTGGAACAGTTCGCGAATCGAAACGGTATCGACTTGTGAGGTGCCGCCAACGCTATTGGTCGAGAGGCTCCCCAAGTAGGGAATCTCCGAAATCAACTCGGGGGCCGAACTGACCGCCTCGATGACGCGCATCATTTCGCGCACCGCCTGGCGAAGCCCCTCGCCAAATGAATTCACGTTAGTTGACGCGCGACCCTGATTCGAAGACGTTTCCTGGTTCGTGCTGACGATTGTTGCGGGAAGCAACGGACCGTAGAGAAACGGATCGCTGAGTTCCGTGTCGGCGGCCAGGAGACGCCGGTCTTCGAGCATCTCGGCAAGGTGTCGCCGTCGCCGATTTTTGCGACCCAAGCGGGAGGTGGAACCGATGATTGGGGCAGACATCGAAATCCCTCGGACGGGGTGGTGCTTGTTACATGTAGAGTCCTTAATGCGCGACCTTGGACAGCAGAACGGATCGGTGTGTGTGCGAGACCCACTCACGAGACGCCGACACGATCGGCACGGTTTGATCACCCCGTTATCGAGGGTGCGGTTGTATCAGCGTGAACGTTTCTAACGACGCGCTCGCCTGCTGACGTGTCGTATGCTCGGCTCGATTTTGACAGGCGCGGACGGTCAGGCAACGCCGTCGCGTTTTCCGCAAGCTTGGAGGAACGTTCGATGTCCGCCGTCTTCCGGCGGTTCGCGCTCCGAATCGAAGTCGAATACTCTATTCTCCACGTGCTTACCCACATTCCATGCAAGTCTTCAAAATGAATCCATCCATTTGGTGCGGAATCCTGGCAGCGGTCCTGTCTCTTGGTTGGAACGGCCACCGCCTTTCAGCTCAAGATGACTTGGTGGGGACGTGGCAATTGCGACTCAAGCACGAGCAAGTTGAGATTCGCTGCGGGCTCGAACTGGCCAAACGCGACCAGGACTGGACCGCGACGCTAATCAATGGTGACGAGCGGATTCCGATCGATGCGACGGTTGGAGAGAAGTCGATCGAACTTGAAATCGCTCACTATGACTCGAAGATCCGAATGGACGTTGTTCGAGTCGAGCACGGGACGCCGATCGCCAATGGATTCTGGCGAAAGCGTCGTGGGCCGGACGAATGGGTACAGATGGCGGCCCAAGCGGTCCTTGCCAAGAAGCGTCAAAGCGACCCCGAGGCGGCCGAGCAATTCGCTGGCCGCTGGGAAGTGAAGTTTTCCGAATCGGAGGAACCGGCGGTCGGAATCTTTCGCGCTGCCGAAGACGGGCGGATGGAAGGAACCTTCCTGACGACCACCGGAGATTATCGGTTTCTGGCCGGTAGCGCCGTGGATCGCCGAATGTCACTCAGTTGCTTCGATGGCGCGCATGCCTTTTCCTTCGAAGCTCGATTGAACGACAGCGGGGAGATCGAAGGAGACTTTTGGTCCGCTAACACGTGGCATGAGACGTTCACCGCAACCCGCAATGAACAAGCGGTGCTTCCCGACAGTTTTCGCCAAACGCTCGTCAACCAAGACGCCAAACTTTCCGATTTCGAGTTTCCCGACGTGAACGGGAAACCCATCAACCTCGACGCCGAAGTCTTTCGGGGTAACCCACGTTTGATTTACATCTTCGGTAGCTGGTGCCCCAATTGCCACGACGCAGCCGCTTACCTGTCGGAGCTCGAGCAGACCTACGCAAGCCGGGGACTCTCCATCCTCGGACTCGCCTTTGAACTCACCGGAGAGTTTGCACGCGACGCCGAACAGGTCAAACGCTACTTGGCAAGACATCAATGCAACTATCCGGTCCTGATCGCCGGAACCTCCGACAAGACAAAGGCAACTCGCACGTTTCCTTTGCTCGATCGCGTTCGCTCCTATCCGACGACTATTTTTGTCGATCGAACCGGAAAGATCACAGCCGTTCACACGGGGTTCTCGGGTCCCGCGACGGGGAATGCCTTCTTGGAGCTAAAGGAAAAGTTCCAGCAGCAAATCGAGTCCTTGTTGACCGACTAGAGTCTCTTGATCTCCCGGCGGCCGGATTGACTTGTCGCATCGTCGAGCCAATCTTTCGTTGGGACATCGTCCTTAGAAACGTCCGCGCAGCGCGGCTACAATGGACGAGTAAGCGACCGCGAGCGCAGTTTTGTGCCTTGCTTCTCCGTAACGACCACATCGAGACGGACTGCGTGACGAGCGAAAACGAAATTGATCGACGAATTCAAGCAGCCGGTGTCGGGGATCGCGCGGCATTGGACTCGGTCGCCGATGATCTTTACTCACAGCTCCACGCGATCGCCTCGACGCACATGCGATCGGAGCGGGGCGAATGTCTGCTGCAAACGACCGCCATCGTGCACGAGGCCTATCTACGTCTGAGCGACCAGCAACGAAGCCGTTGGCGCAGCCGGAACGACTTCTTTGCCGCCGCGTCCGCGATCATGCGGCGTTTGCTGATTGATCACGCCCGCAGCGAATCCGCGGCGAAGCGGGGTGGCAAGAAAACGCGAACGGGGTTGAACGAGACTCAGCTTGCGATCGAAGACCGGCGATACTCTGCGATCGAAGTCAGCGACGCCTTGCAACGGTTAGCCGAATTCGCCCCGGATCAAGCTCGTGGAATCGAAATGATGGTGTTTGGTGGAATGACCGGAGAAGAAATCGCGGCACAACTCAACGTCTCTGCTTCGACGGTCGACCGAAAACTTCGCGCCGCCAAGGCCTGGCTGCGGCGAGAACTACGATGAGTCCGCCGCACACACCCGAGAGATGGCGGCAAATCGAATCCGTCTTCCAGGACGTGGTTGACGCGCCCAGACACGAGCACGATCAGCGACTGGCAGAACTCACTGGAGAGGATTCGGAGCTGCGCGAGGAAGTGGAGTCGCTGTTGTCGCACGACCGCGAGTCGACGGCGGACCTCACACCCAGCGAGTTGTCCCGCGTCAACCTCTCGAGGACAATCCGCCGCGCCGGTCAGGTCGTCGGGGAATACCGCTTGATCCATCCGCTGGCATTGAACCGAGCGTCGGAGGTTTGGTGCGCCGAATCGGTCCAGCCAGTTTCTGGT
>JBCBLJ010001007.1:0-2619 GCA_038520195.1 Planctomycetota bacterium | reverse complement strand
TCGTCAAGGTCGGCCAGACGATCAGTCCGGACACCGTCGTTTGCATCATCGAGGCGATGAAGGTGTTCAACGAGATTCCGGCCGAATGCAGTGGGACGGTGGTCGATGTCTTGGTCGCCGATCAGGAAGCGGTCGACTTTGGTAAGCCGATGTTCCGAATTCAGCCCAACTAGACGCTTTTCCTTCTGCTCCCGTTCGAGGCTTCAGGCTCTCAGATCGTGTTTCAAAAAATCTTGATCGCCAACCGCGGCGAAATCGCTTTACGAATCATTCGTGCGTGCCGCGAAATGGGCATCGGTTCGGTCGCTGTCTTCAGCACCGCCGATCGCGAGTCAATGCATGTGCAATTGGCCGACGAAGCGTATTGCGTCGGCAGTGAGAAAAGCATCAATAGCTACCTCGTCGAAGAGCAAATCATCGCGGCGGCGGAGGTTGCCGGGGCGGACGCGATTCATCCCGGCTATGGCTTTTTGTCGGAGAACGCGCACTTCAATGAAAAGTGTCGCGAGAGCGGATTTGAGTTCATCGGCCCGAGTCCCACGGCGATGGAGAAGTTGGGCGACAAGAACACGGCCCGGTCGATGGCAATGGCCAACGATGTTCCGGTTGTGCCGGGCAGTGACGGCCTGATCGAAGACGATGCCGCGGCGGTTGCCAGCGCCCAAAAGATCGGTTTCCCGATTTTGATCAAGGCGACCGCGGGTGGCGGCGGAAAGGGCATGCGCGTCGCCGAAGACGCCGGCTCACTCGAGACCGCTCTGATGCAGGCTCGTACCGAGGCCCAAGCGGCGTTCGGTAACGGCGGCGTTTACCTCGAACGCTACATCACGTCGCCCCGGCACGTTGAAGTCCAAGTCATCGCGGACACTCACGGTAATGTTTGCCACTTGTTCGAGCGGGATTGCAGCGTACAGCGCCGGCACCAAAAGTTGATCGAGGAAGCCCCGAGTCCAAACCTCCCTGAGGAAAAGCGACGCGCGATCTGCGAAGCCGCCGTGCGCATGATTCGCGGAGCTGACTACACCAACGCGGGCACGGTCGAGTTCATTGTTGATCGGAATGACGACTTCTTTTTCATCGAAGTCAACGCCCGGATTCAGGTGGAGCATCCGGTGACGGAAATGATTACCGGTGTCGACCTGATTAAAGAGCAGATCCGGGTGGCCGCCGGCGAGAAACTATCGTTCCAGCAAGACGACCTCTCGGTGACCGGCCATGCGATCGAGTGCCGCATCAACGCCGAGAACCCAGACAAGAACTTCATGCCGAATCCCGGGCGAGTCGAGGAGTTCTTTGCGCCCGGTGGGCTTGGCGTGCGATTTGATTCGCATGTCTTTGGCGGCTACACGGTGCCGCCACACTACGACTCAATGATCGGCAAGTTGATTGTCCATCGGCCGACACGAGACCAGGCCATTGAAACGATGCGGAGGGCTTTGGCTGAGATTCGAACGACCGGCATCGCGACGACGGCTCCATTTCACGATCGCGTTTTACAGCACGCCGACTTTGTCGAAGGCAAGCATGACACGAAGTGGGTCGAGCGCGAATTCATTGGCGGTTAAGCGATGACACTGGTTGCCTGGTTGATCGTCCTTGCGGTGTTCCCGCCGCTGATGATCAGTCTCGCCGCCCTTTACCCGGTGCGTGCCAACGCCGTCCGGCTGCGGCTTGTCGCCGATCCCTCCGGTCAAGCTCACAGCACGCACAAGAGCACCACCCCGCTGGGCGGCGGCATCGGCATCTATCTTGGCGTGCTTCTCCCAATGCTCTTTGGTTCCGGACTGATTTGGTTCGCTCAAGCGAATCCGCAGATCATGTCGTGGGTGCCCGAGCAGGTGTCGGTGCACTTTCCCGGGATCGCGAGTCGCCTCGGATCGCTCTGGGGTTTGCTGGCTTCGGCGACAGTCTTGTTCGCGCTTGGGATCTGGGATGATCGCAGCGGCGCTCCGGTATTGGCTCGATTGGTCATCGAGTTCGCCGTCGCCATCTTTGTGGTTTACTATCTCGAGTTTGGTCTCACGGCATTCATTGGCGCGACCTGGATCACGAATCTCCTGTCGGTGATCTGGATCGTTGCGGTGATCAATTCGTTCAACATGCTCGACAACATGGACGGGCTCAGCGGTGGTGTAGCGGCCATCATCGCCGCCGCGATGGCGCTCGTGATGTTGACGACGCCGAGCCCTGGGACCGGCCAGCCTCAATTGTTTGTCGCCGGGCTTCTACTTGCGGTCTGCGGCTCCGTACTCGGTTTTCTATGGCACAACCGTCCGCCGGCGAAGATCTTTATGGGTGACGGCGGTAGTTACTTGGTCGGCTTTTTGATGGCCGTTTCGATGCTCATGGCGACTTTCGCCTCGCAACCACGGCCGCACGCGGTCTTCGCTCCGTTGTGCGCGATGGCGATCCCGATGTACGACATGGCAACGGTGCTGTGGATTCGGATTCGCGAAGGGCGTAGCATCTTTCAAGGGGACCGAAGTCACTTCTCACACCGTTTGGTCGAACTCGGACTGAGTCGAACTCAGGCGGTCCTGACGATCCACCTCGTGACGGCGACTTGCGGGTTGGCGGCGTTGCTGTTGGTTCACGTCACCCTTTTGCAAGCCGTCGCGG
>JBCBLJ010000267.1:0-9479 GCA_038520195.1 Planctomycetota bacterium | reverse complement strand
GAGAGAAACCGGAAGGCGGCAGCCGCAAGGTTCCGCACTACTATCCGACCGAACGGTTCCTCACGCTCTTTCATCTCGAGTCGCTCGAAGACCTGCCCCAAGTCGATGAAAGCTTCTTCGCCGGGTAAGGGGGAACACTCAACTTCGCTAATCGACGCTAATAATCGATTGGCTCAAAGTGGTGACGCGGCGCGGGTCTCGGCGTGTGGAGGGATGAACCACGAAACACAGGAAACACACCAAAGGAGACGGGCAGAGATATTCTCGGCGAAGCCGTTCTTTTCTGTTTTCGTGTATTTGGTGCGTTTAGTGGTTTCCTTCCCGGACGCTGCCGTCGCTAGAGCTGGTTCGCTGGATTCATCCGAGCGAAGGGAGCACTCCTCTTCACGGATGACTCTCTGATTAGTGAGAATTAGTGCAGATGAGTGTTCCCAAACTCTCCCAAAGTTCCGCTCGCGGGGGAGTGAACCACGAAACACACGAAATACACCAAAGAGAAACTGGCGGAGGTATTCTCGGCGAATTCGTTCTTTTCTGTTTTCGTGTGTTTGGTGTGTTTAGTGGTTTCCTTGCACGGACGCTCCTTCGCTCTGATGAATCCCGCGAACAGGCTCTGGCGACGGGAGGCTCCTCTTCACTGATGACTCTCTGATTAGTGAGAATTAGTGCAGAGGAGTGTTCCCAAACTCCCTCAAAGCTCTGCTCTCCAAAGACCCAAAGCAGGGTTCTGAATGAAGTAGAACTCGCTTCCGTCACTGTCCTTGTGCCAGCCGTCGTTCAGTTGCGTGACGTCGTATCTTGACATCAACTCTTCGATGTTGCCGGGTGTGTAGCCGACCGACGCGATCTCCTCGGCCGTTAGTTGCCCGGCGCCGTAGACGACTTCGAACCGATTTTCGGGCGACCCGTGAACGAGGTGAGCGGCGGCCGAGGGGTTTGCGGCGAGGTCTTCATTCTCGGCCACCAACTTCACGATCTCCTCCTTTGTTCGATATCCGTATTTGCGGATCAGCCCGTCGATCTGTTTGTCTTCGCCGAATTCCTCGACGGCGGGCCCAAGAATCGTCAGTCGTCCGCCGGTGGCGATCGCCAGTCGAGTCCGATAGATCGCCTTGTTGCCGAGCCACGTGCTTTTGAATTCGGACGGATCAAGGTACGCAACGACGTGCTGTGGCGGCTTTTCCAGGTGGGTGATGTTGACCTTGTAAGCGAGTTCAGCGGCCTTGAAAAAGGTCTCGTGGTCATCGCCGATGTAGAGGCCCCGAGTGTGCAGCGTGCCGTCGGCCAACTGCTGAATCACGGTCAACGCGTACAGCAGCGGCATCCCTTCGCAAAAGTTGTCTTGGGCGTAGTTCAGGATTTGACGAAGCGGAGTGTTGGCTTGCCCGAGCGTTTGTTCGATGCCATAGACGGCGCTCAAGTAGTGACTTTCGTTGATCCCCTCGGCGCCACCGGTGCCCACAAAAATGTTTTTGTTGTAGTTGGCCATCCCGATGACTTCGTGAGGGACGACCTGACCGATCGAAAAGATCAAGTCGTGTCCACCATCGCGGAGTAACTTGTTCACTTGGGCCTGCCAGGGTTTTTGGTACAAGCCGCCGGTGACCTCGGAGACAAACGACTCGGGGACCGTTCCGAGCGTCACCACGTCGTCGCGCCAGCGATGCGGACGGAACAGGTCAAGCGGTACGCCAGGAAACATGTGCTCGAGTTGGTCGGGTCGCATCGCACTGTGCGTGCCGAGCGCAGGCATGATGTCCGCCACGGCATCTCCCAGCAATTCGTGGCAAAGCGAGGTGATCTCGCCCGCACGGCTGAATAGTCGCGTGTGATCCGGTGGTAATAGAAGAGCCTTTTTCGGTCGGCCAATCTTGCCGAACGTTTCTTCCAGCGCGGCCCGAAGGTCCTCACTCGTGAGGGAAGTCGTTTCGCCGCCGGTTTCAAAATAGATCGTCATGTAATCGCTCACGATGGGGAATTCACCGGTGATGATAAAACCCATCGTGAAACGCTTCCAGTCTGCTCGGCGCGATGTAAAACAAGGATGTCACTCAACCCGCATGAACGCCCCCGAGATAGGAAATCATGGATGCAGTGATCGTTAACGCGATTTTTTCGGTCCTCTTGTGCTTTGGTGCTTTCTCTCTCTTTCGGTTCTCGATCCTGCCCCGTTCGCTCACGCACCGAGCGACGCGTGCCCTGGAGAGGCATCAATACGACCGGGCACTCGCTCTGTATCGGAGACTCGGCGCAGCGGTCGAACGCCGATCCAAAGGGAAACTGCGGCAGACGACTCAGTTTGTCTCGTACCAAGGCCAAGGATTGGCGTTCCAGGCGCTCAATGAGTACTCCGACGCGATTCGTTGCTTTGAGAAAGCACGCGAGCGTTTGGCGGAAGAAAGCGTGGAGATGCCTCGGTCCGTCCACGCACAAGTCGATTGCTGGCTAACGGTCGCCTATTTCGCACTCGGTCAACATGGCGAGGGTGAGCAGGCATTGAGACGACTCAATGCGCTGTGCGATCAACTCGATGAGCATGACGTTGGGCCAACGATGGAGTTGCTCCGCGAAGGCGCCGGGCTCGCAAGTATGACGAACCTGCTCCCGCTCGCCGCCGATCTGCTAAACCTCGTCTTGCGCAAACTGAGGAATGCTCACGAGAGTCATTCCGCGCTCATCGCGTCAACTGAAATTCGTCTCGCCGAAGTCTACATGGTCAACGGCGACTACCCGATGAGTGTCGAGATCATCGAAAGGACTCTCGACGAAGGGCAACTTGACGATGATCAAGCGGTCAACGCCAGAGCCTCGCTAGGTAACGCACTCATTGTGCTTGGCGAAATTAGACGTTCGATCGAGTGTCTCCGGGAAGTCTGCGACTCGCGACGAGAAACCAATGGAGACCACTCGGTCGCCATCACGGAATCGTCATTGGGAGTGTACTTGCGGGTTTACGGGGACTACGCCCAATCGGAGAGAATCGGCGCGAGTGCTCAACGCCGTCTAAGTCGACTCAGCCCCGAAGACAGTTTCTTGGTACGAACCGGTTACGTTCAGTGGATCCCTTCGTTGATGCACCGGGGTGACTATGCGGAGGCCGATTCGCTTTTGCAAAAGTTGGAATCGGTTCCCGAGAGTGTTGCCACTCATCAAGGCAATCTCCTCGCGAGCACCTTCTTGTGGCGCGGCATCTATTACCTTCGCCTCTTTCGGCCCTCACTCGCCGTCATGCACTCGCGAGAGGCGCTTGAGGTGGCCGGCCAGAACTACGGTAGTCCTCAGCACCAACAAACCTGTGACTATCGAATCATCCTCGCTTCGGCGCTCATCGCCAACGACTCGATGCGTGAGGCAGAAGAACAAGTTCGTTTTGTGGAAGAGAATTACGCGTCGCGTTCCTTTGTCGGGCCGCTGTCGTTAGGTGACTTCTTGCTCGTCAAGTGCGAGTTAGCAATCGCCATGGGTGATTTCGAAACCGCACGTCAGCATGCCCGCGCGGGGCTTGATCAGCTTGTCGACCGGCTCTTGCCACGCAGCGTCTTGTTGGCCGAGCTAAAGACGTTGAAAGCTCGGGCACTGGTCGGACTCACCCGCTACGATGACGCACAGGCATTGCTTGCGGAAGCTTCGCGAATACGACGTCAGTCTCAGCCCGAAGACCATCCGGCATTTGCTCGACTCTACGAGGCATCTTCGAAGGTATTTCGAGCGACCGGAGACGACGCCCGCTGCGAAGACTTCCACCGAAAGGCGAATGCCATTCGTGACCAATGGGAGCAATTCCACACGGAAAGGAAGAAACTCGGAGAAGACGATCGCGTTTGGGAGCAGAACCCGTATTCGGTGACGACGAGCTGAGGGGCCACCCCGGTTTCTCGGCACTCGATTGTCATCATGGTTTGGATGCCCGATGTACAACATCGACTTTTTGCTTTGAGTTCTGACGGCGCAGGAAACCCGTCGATCGTCGACAACCCTTTGCAACAACCTGGAGTGTATCTCTTGTTTCAGCGACATCTCGACGAACTTGAATCACTGCTCGAAAGCGAGATTCCCCTATGGTGCGAGGGCCACAGCATCACGGAAACCATCTGCTGTTTGCGAATCTATTACTACGATACCCACGCACCGTACGGATACTTGACCATTAAAGCGGTCGACGCGAACGAACGGGAATTGCTGCACGACGAAGCGGATGACTTTTTCGACGCGTTTTGGAATCCGGCCAACGATTTCGGCTCGGGGCCCGAAATCGTTATTGGTCAAGAAGAAGCCTCACAGTGGCGGGTCGAGCAGTTGTTGGCAGAAGTCTACAAACGCCTCGGCGACGACCGTCACATGCAATCGTACCGAGCCGCGATCGGAAGGGTGTGCCGCTCGCTTAACAAGTTCAAGTGGTCGAAGATGTTTCCCGTGACGGATGACTTTTCGGTGGTGATGGCGGACGGTTCATGCTTCCTCGATGATGTGGATCAGGACCTGGTGGATAGCCTGCCACCGAAGAAATATGACCAACTCGTCGAGATCGGTTGGATCGACCACGCCGCCCCAAATGACGGCGGTTCATCGGAGTTGAGTGCGATCGAGGCACAGTCCGTCCCGCAGCGGATTCGGTCCTGCATCGATCTTCTGCGGACGGCAGCGGACGATGCGTCAACCGATGTCGGAGAATCCGATCTGCTTGACCTGATGATCGGCTGTGGCAAGTCTGGAGTCGAAGCACTGCTCGAGTTCGCGCTGGAGTATGCCGACAAGCCGGACTGGGATTCCGGCGGCGACGAGTTACCTCATTCAGGGTTGATCCTCGATGTGATCTGGAAGGTCACCGATAGCGGAATCGCGAGCCCCAAGATCGAATTGCTGCTCAAGCAGTATGTCGCACGTAGCCATCAAGCCAACCTGAACGAACGATATGCCACTACCAGCACACGACACGCTGCAGATTGTCTCCGCGCGTTGTTCGCGGGTTATCCGGCGACCGAAGTCTGCGACGAAACGAACCGGCTGCTGAACGCGAGCGAGTTCGCGTGATTGCAGGAGGTCTGACTTGGATGTGTGTTTCGACGGTGGAGCATGTACTCAGCCCTCTTCCTGGCTTCCGTGCACCTCTCTCGCGACGTACCGACCGGGTCCGTCCTCGGCGTAGTGTTGTCGGAGTGCGGCTTCGAATTCCTCTCGTGATTTCATTCTCACGAACGAGGTTCGAACGGTCTCGTGATCTGGGTGAGACTGGCTGTACTTGATCGCGAACTTGCGCATCAGCAACGGTGCACGTTTCTCGGTGTAGGTCTGTTCGCAAAGCGCGAAGTGTTCGCGCATCACCGCGGCTTGCTGATGCACCGAAGGCGGCGGTGGCAGCGGGGCGCCCGACGCAAGCGCTCGGGTCTGTTGAAAGATCCAGGGATTGCCGATGCAGCCACGCGCGACCGTGACACCATCGATGCCGGTTTCGTGGATCATCCGCAAACAGTCTTCGGCGGAAAACAGATCGCCGCTGCCTAGGATGCGCATCGAGTCGCCGACATGCCGCTTCACGTCGCCCAAGAACTCCCATCGGCTCGGACCGATGTAGCGCTGCTCGACCGTTCGGCCGTGAACGGTCGCCGCCGCAAGACCCGCCGCTCGGGCACCGTCGAGGATCTCGAAGAACGCGTCGCGTGATTCCTGCGAATCGTCGATGCCGCGACGCATCTTGACGGTCACGGGGATCTCTGCCGGAACGATGTCACGCGTCCGTCGCAGAATCTCGATCGCGACGGCTGGCTGAGAGAGGTGAAAGCCACCTCGGCATCGGCCAAGCACTTTCTTGACGGGGCAGCCGAAGTTGACGTCGATAATGTCGAAACCCGCTTCGACTAGCTTCAGGGCGCCCTGCGAAAACTGCTCCGGCTCCGCCCCCATCAACTGGCCGCCGACGGGATGCTCGTCGGGATGAATGTCCAAAAAATGCTTGGTCTTCTGCCGCTTGTTGAGCGCCAGCAAGAATTGATCGAGCATCACCTCGCAAACGCTGTAGCTCGCACCATGTCGGCGTGCGATCACCCGCATGGGAAGGTCGCTGTATCCGCTCAACGCTGCTTGTACGATCGGAAAGCCAATCGGCACGCTCCCGATTTGTAGATCGCGGAGTTCAGTTTTCGGAGCGCCAACGGAGCCTCGGGCGCGCACTAAACTATCGGCCGCTCTCACTGCGACTCCCCCTTCCCGTTGTTCAAATGGACTTGTCATGATGTTGCGCGTACTCACGACCTCGTTTCTCGTGACCTTTCTTACCTCACCGTTACTCGCACAGAATCGACCTGAACCCACGATGAAGATCGAATCCTCCCCGTTTGGAACCACCGACGGACAGCCGGTCACCCGTTACTCGTTGATCAATTCGCATGGTCATTCGGTCGACGTCATGAATTTCGGTGCGACGCTCTTAGAGGTTCGTGTCCCGGACCGGGAGGGGAAAACCGCGAACGTGAATCTGTGTTTCGAGTCGCTGGAGCCCTACGTCAACGGGCATCCGTATTTCGGCAGTAGTGTCGGTCGGTTCTGCAATCGAGTCGGAAACGCCAGATTTGCAATCGATGGCACCGAGTATGCTCTCGTGGTCAACCACGGGAAACACCAATTGCACGGGGGCAACAAGAATTTCTCGTACCAGGTTTGGAACGCCGAACCGTACGAAAAAGACAACTCGGTCGGCGTTGTGTTCACGCTGAATAGCCCCGACGGTGACAATGGCTATCCGGGGAACGTCATTGCGAAGGCGGATTATCGCTGGAACAACGCGAATGAGCTGACCATCACGTACTCCGCGACGACCGATAAGCCGACACACGTCAACCTGACCAACCACAGCTACTGGAACTTGGGCGGCGCGGGATCGGGGACGGCCAAAGACCATGTCGCGACCATCGAAGCCGATCAATTCCTCGATGTTGACAAGGATCTAATTCCGACGGGGAAACTAAACGACGTCGCCGAAACGCCACTCGATTTTCGAAGCGCGACGCCACTGGGCGATCGCATCGAGGAGTTGCCGGCCACCAAAGGTTACGACCATTGCTTTGTCGTTCGTGGTGTACCCGGCGAACTGCGCAAAGCCGCCCTCGTCGTGGATCCCGATTCCGGCCGTACGTTGGAGATTGAAACCACGCAGCCCGGCGTGCAGCTCTATACCGCCAATCATCTCGGCGGCGACGCGTCAACCAACGGCTACGGCGGTCACGAAGCATTTTGTCTCGAGACGCAGCACTACCCCGACGCGCCGAACAAACCCGAGTTTCCCTCGACGCTACTCAAGCCCGGCGAGGAAATGAAGCATACGACGATTCATCGGTTCGGCGTCCAGTAACACAGGCGGTACGGGCACCTTGCACTCGGCAACGACCGGTGTTGTGTCTTTGGTTCTAGACGCACGATGGATTGCGCGCGTTCGAGGGTCAATCGCCTACGCTTCACGCTGGTTCAATCTGCTGAGCGAGCGAGTTGCGTGGATCGTAACGCCTCGCGATCTCCTGAAACTCGCGCAACCTTTCGTGGATGACGCTGTCTTGAAGCAGCGTTCGAAGGTCGGTCACGATCTGGGTAATGTTGGGGCGGAGTCGCTTTCCAAGTCCGCGATGGATCAGGCGTGCGGCGTGATCGAATTGGTCGTAGTCTTGTGGCCAAACGAGCGCGGCAATGCCGAGCTCCAAGCAGCAATACATCACTCCGGTGCCGCCGTGATGGATCGCTGCGGAGTAACGATCCATATAACGATCGTAAGGCAAGTACTTGTAGCGGTGAAAGTTGCCATCGATCACGGGATAGTCCACGTCCGAATCGTCGCGATGACGACCGTCGGAGAAATGGAACACGCAATCCGGCATCGCACGAGCGACTTCACGCACAAGCTCGCGAGCGTCCCCTTTCGCCCACCAAAGATGCGTGCCAAGCGAAACCAAGACGTGCCGTTTGCCCTCCTCAAAGATCGGCGGCACATGATCAAAACTAGGGCTACGCGTCAGCGGCCCGATGAACTGAACGGCGTTCGGCCAGTTGCGTTCGAATTCAAACTCACGCCAGCCCATCGCCAGCACTCTCTCGCCGGAATAGATCACTTCCAAACCGTCATCGCGATAAATCCGCGGGACTCCGAGTTCGACGAGCTTGCGACGAAACATGCGATGCACCGAGCGTTTGAACCCGCGAATGAGCACTCGTCCTGCCGCGTCGCGGATGCGCCCGATGACCGTGGTGGGCGGCATCCAGCCGCCCAAATACGTCGGCGTGCCGTCGCCCGTTTCCATCGCACACGGCGTCGGCATCGATGTCCACCAACGGACGCCCATTTCGCTCGCCAAAAGACCCGCGATCGGTACCGTAAAGTCGGCAATCACAAGCTCCGGGCGGCTTGCTTCCCAGCGCTCGCGCAATTCGCTTTTCAACTGCGCCATCAACGCAAGGTTCGATTCAAACTGACGGTACAAATGCAGCGGGTTGCTGCCGACGCGGCGCGGCGTGTCCGAGATCGCGATGACTTCGTGACTCCGCTTGCTCAACACCGCAACGAACTCAAAACCGCTCAGCCGAACGGCCGCTTCAGCTTCGGGGGTGCTGTAAAAGTGAATGTCGTATCCCGTGTTCTCTCGCAGCCCCTCGGCCAACTGCAGCTGCGGAAAGAGATGACCGCCGTACGGCGGGGCGACAAATGCAATCGATAACGGCTCAGACATAATCCTGGGTTTCAGGGCAGTGGCAAGCCAGCGGGACCAGGGATTCCCGTTGGCAGAGTTCGGTGATTCCGCGCTGGGTTCCAAGGAACACCGAATAGGAATGATGGATCCTCCGCGAGACCAGCGGCAGGCGACCGCCGCGGCGCCATGATCGTCGATCCCAAAACGCATCGACGACGTAAAGCATCGGTCCTTGATCGGTGTTCAAGAGGTAGCCGGTGTGGCCGATTGCGTGTCCTGGAAGATCCAGCAGTGTGAGACTCCCGTCGTTCCAATAGTCAATTGATTTGAAGGGCGCAAACCGCGCGTTCAGGTCAAAACGCTCTTCGCCAATTGTCTCCCCTCGTTCAGCGAAGTCTTCGGGAAGCAGACCGGGGACGAATGCCTGATCCATCTGATTCATCGGTGAAAGCGACATCAGCGTCTCCAACGATGCGTTTCGATAAATAAACGTGGAGGCAGGAAATTCCCGGGTGCTTCCGATGTGATCCGCGTGGAAGTGGGAGATAAAGATCCGTTCGATTGAATCGGGATCAATACCGGCAGATCGGGGATATCCTTGTTCAAAGATCGCTTGTCGTTTTGGGATCGGCGTCAACCAGCGCATCAAACGATGTGGAAATCGGCGGGTCGCTTCCATCATCGCCGGGCCGTAGCCGGTGTCGATCAGGCAACGGCCGTGCGTCGGATGTTCGAACTCGAGAAACACTGCATAGAATTTGCGGAACGCAAAACTCGGGACGCCGGAAAGGTAGACGCTTTGCCAGCAGT
>JBCBLJ010000797.1:0-3866 GCA_038520195.1 Planctomycetota bacterium | reverse complement strand
GCTGAAGGACGACGTCGCCGACTTGCCAAAAAATGCGTTCGGTATCAAAAAGCAAGCCGTCCATGTCCAACGCGACCGCATTGATGGCAACTTTGTTGTTGGACAGGGTCTCGCTATGATCAGTGTGATCGCCGCCTCCCATTTTTGCCCTATCGCCTCCAAGACATCGTGCAAGAATCGGTAGAACGCATTCTTACCAACTGGTCCATCGATGGAACAGGGCCATTGACGCAAAGCGTCAATGAACTGAGCACATCGGGTTGGATCGGTCCTGACGCGGCACACTGGGCGATCGAGTCCTTTCTCCCGATTGAGATCCCGACGCTCATCGCGTACCTGAATCAGCGATCGCAATCGCATGGCGAGCTAGACGAGGACGGCCGCAACCGATTTGCTTCGGTCATCGCCTCCATCAGCGACCGGATCGATGAGCGTAGCTTCGAGTACCACACCCAATTTGCCAATCGCTATCACAGTCTCGATCCGGACTCCGATTGCAAATTGCCTGCCGGCGTCTCCGACACTGATTCGCACAACGCCGCGGAATTGATGCAGCTTTGTGACCGGATACTGAGCGATGCGGCGTATACCAAACTGACACAGGACGATATCGAACAGTGCGTCGGCGTTGCCAGCCACTGGGGTGTTCCGCTGCATGTCAATTTTGAGCTGTTTTCGCACCTCGCCGTCTATTCACGCGGTGACATCATCGGGCGTCGGATGCGGCGGACGTGGAGGAATCTGTACCGAATGGAAATGACGGACGTCGCCATCTATCAGCGGCTGGTCGTGCTTTTCCAACTCGCCGAGGATCACGAGATGGGAGAGACGCTGACGAAGGAGCAATTCCACCTGCGAATCTTCAAGAACATTCCCAAGCAAGACGTCGACATGCTGTTGCCGGGAACCCGCGTGAAGCTCAGCAAGCTCGACCGGGCAAAGGTCATCGTACCGAGCCTCGGGGGCTGGCTGATGTCCCTTCAAAAAATCTCGCGTTTCGTGTTGGTCACGCTCGCGCTCGCCGCCTACTACTCGACCGCGCTGGTCATCGGTCTCGTCCTCGCCGCGATCGCCTATCTCGTCAAAAGCTTCCTCAGCTACTTTCAAACCAAGAACAAATACCTTCTCGACCTGACCCGCAATCTCTACTTTCAAAAGCTCGATTCGAACGCCGGAGCCGCTTTTCAGGTCATCCAGCAGGCGGCGAGGCAGTCGACCGTTGAAGCAATCCTCGCTTACTACGCGTTAGCGACGGAGACAGAACCGATCAGCAAACGGCGACTCCGGCGCAAGTGTGAGCGGCTGATTCGCGAGGCCATCGAAGTTGAAATCGACTTCCGCGTCGATCGAGCACTCCAATTGATTGTTGAGCCGGGCTTCGTTGAAGAAACCTCGGACGCTCGGCTGCGGGTCGCCACGTCTTGATGCGTGACATCTACTTGACATGCAACCGCAAGGTTGCATAATTTACTCATGCCCGACAGCGATGACGTCAACCTTGTGATGCGCGCGATCGCGGACCCGGTTCGACGATCGATCATCGACCTGTTGAGCGATGGGACTTCGCGTTCACTCTTTTCCATCTGCGTGGATTTGAGTCAAAACAGCGAGCTCCATCTCTCACGGCAAGCCGTGACGAAGCACCTCAATGTCCTCGAGTCCGCGGGCTTGTTGGACGTTGAGTGGCAGGGGCGAACCAAACTCCACACGTTTAACGGTGGTCCGCTCAAGGCGTTGGGTAAAGGCTGGTTGAAGAAGTACCTCAAATGAGTGAATCGTCTTATGAAAATCTATGTCACGAGTGTTCCGGTCGATGATCAACAGCGTGCGCTCGAGTTTTACACCGAAAAGCTCGGCTTCGAAAAGAAGCACGATATTCCGATGGGCGAGCATCGATGGTTGACGCTGACAGAGCCGAAAAACCCCGACAGCGTTGAACTGCTGCTGGAACCGAGTGCGCATCCTGCGGTGCCGCCATTCAAGTCGGCGTTGTTGGCCGATGGCATTCCCATGCTCTCGCTCCGTGTTGACAGTGTCAGCGGCGAGCACGAGCGGCTGGTGGGGTTGGGAGTGGAGTTCACGCAGCCACCAACGGAAATGGGGCCGACGATCTCAGCGGTGTTCAACGACACCTGTGGAAATCTGATACAACTCGTGCAGTTCGAAGGATGACCGCGGTACGCGGTGAGCGGATTCACTGTCCACGCTCCACTCCCACCCTCCCTTTTCCGCATGCTTCCAATTTCCCTGGGACTCGATTTCGGCACCGAGTCCGCTCGGGCTGTCCTGATCGACTCCGAAGGCAACGAGCACGGCGTTGCCGAGCACGCCTATCGACACGGCCAGATCATTGAGTCATTGCCGACATCTGACGAGGCATTACCGCATCATTTCGCGCTTCAGCATCCGTCTGATTGGATCGAATCGGCTGCCGCAGCGACGCGTTCGGCGATTGGGGATTCGGGGATCGACTGCAATCGCGTGATCGGTATCGGCGTCGATTTCACCAGTTGCACGATGCTGCCTACGAAGCGAGATGGATTGCCGCTGTGCCTGGAGGATGACTTCAAAGCGACACCGCTAGCTTGGCCAAAACTGTGGAAGCATCATGGTGCTCTGGAGCAGACCGAACGGATGAATGCCATCGCGCGTCAGCGTGACGAGTCGTTTTTGAATCGGTATGGCGGCGTTATCGGCTTGGAGTGGTTCTTTCCCAAATTGCTTGAGACGATTGAGAAAGCTCCCGACGTCGCCAAGGCGGCCGATGTTTGGCTGGAGGCCGGTGATTGGTTCGTCTGGCAACTGGTCGGTGGCGATGCGGCGAATCTGCCTCGCTCGACCTGTCAAGCCGGTTACAAGGCGCTGTGGTCTGAGGAAGGTTATGCGTCGTCAGACTACCTTGCGGCGGTGCACCTGGAACTCGCGGAAGCAGCCGCGACGAAAATGCCTGGCCGATTGCTGTCGCCTGGGGAATGTGCGGGAACGCTGTGCGCCGCGCTCGCCGAGAAACTGGGATTGCCGGAGGGAATTGCCGTCAGCGCGGCAACCATCGACGCGCATTCGGCCGTGCCAGGAGTGGGAGCTGCCGAATCGGGAACCTTGGTAATGGTGCTGGGGACGAGTTCCTGTCACATGTTGAACTCCACCGAGGGCAAGTCCATCGAGGGTGTCGCCGGGATCGTTCGCGGAGGCATCCTGCCCGATCTCTATGGATACGAAACGGGTCAAGCCGCGGTGGGTGACGCCTTCGCGTGGCTTTTGAATCTGCTGAACTTGGAGTCGTTCGATGAGCTGTCGGCCCACGCGATGGCGCTGCCACCCGGCGCCGAAGGTGTTCTGTGTCTGGACTGGATGAATGGCTGCCGAACTCCGTTGATGGATGGCGGAGTCAAAGGCGCGTTCACCGGATTGACCCTCAATCATTCAGGTCCGCACCTCTATCGAGCGCTGCTGGAGGCGTCGGGTTTTGGCATCCGCTGGATTGTCGAATTGCTCCGTGAGGGCGGCGTTCCCGTCGAGCGCTTTGTGGCGACCGGAGGGCTTGCCCATCACAACCCCGCCGTCGTCCAAGTCTACGCGGACGTTCTCGGCGAAACCATCGAGGTTCACCCTTCATCGCAGGGGCCCGCCGTCGGCGCGGCGGTCTTGGGAATGGTCGCGGCCAGACAAGAACTTTCGGGGTTTGACAGCGTCACCTCCGCATCCAAAGCCATGGCATCAGTCAAGGAATCCGAACGCAAACTCGTGCATGCCAAACACGATCACACCCAACGGTACAACGAACTTTACGCGGACTATCGACGGCTGGCCAACTTCGCGAGCCATACCCAATAGGTTCGCGAGCCAAATCCAAAGAACTGTTGTTC
>JBCBLJ010000047.1:0-20117 GCA_038520195.1 Planctomycetota bacterium | reverse complement strand
GCGAAGCACCCTACGGGCCATTTGGTTTTTGGTTCCTGACACCGTTTCCGTAGCCAACCCTAAAGTCAAGCTGTAACGGACCACTAGGCTGCGTCGAGCACCGCCTGCGGAACGAACGCGGGGATCGACCGCGTCAGTGGTGACAAATCACCGGGCTTGGGGAGTACGATCGAGACACCACGTTCGATCGCGCGTCGTCGTTGAACGGGCGTCAGAAACGAAGTGATCCAAGCGTGCCGCGCGTGCGGATGAGGGTTGTCTTCGATCAAGCCACGCCAGTCGGGGGCGCGGCCTGTCGCCGAATCATCCCACCACACTTCGTCAACTCTCGTCGAGCACCTCATCGCGTCGGGGCGACAACAAACGGCATGGCACCCCGCGGTCGAGGCCAGCTCCGCAAGGGCGCGGGCGTTGTCTCGTGAACGCGAGGCGATCAAGACATCTCGGCGGGTCGCGGATTCGGGAGATCGCAGCCCACATCGACTCAGCAGTGACGGCAGAGGAGACTCCCATTCACTCCACGCGCAAGACTGGACCTCGAGTCGTGCCGCTGGACTTGGGCGCTGCCCGGCACAAAGCGGGCCTAACAACAGCAGCGACACGGCGTCGTTGTAGGCCGCTTGGAGCCGAGAAAACGACGATTGATCGCGCCCCGAGTCATTCGTCCTGCACCAAATGATGGCGCGGACGCAGGCTGCGGGACGATAAAGTGCCTCCTGGATGTCTGCGCGAAAAGCAAGTTGCGAGCTGACCGCTTCACAGAATTCGAACGCGTCCCGAAAGGCCTCGCTTTTTCGATCTCCGACCCAAAGCAGCGTGCCTTCACTTCCTGCTTCGACAGTTCCTCGGGAGACAAAACTCAGAGGGGTTGCGACCGATGAAAGACCGTTGCTCATGCTCGCATCTCGTGTCGAAGGACGACTACGGCGAGAGCAAGAGGTCTGACTCGTGCAAACACTCCCAGGCTTCGGACGCCGTCGCGCAAGCCCGCAATCGATCCAGGAAAGAGTCGATGGCGATCAATCGACTTATCTTCGCTAGATTACGAAGATGTGATGCATCGTCGTAAGAGCAGATCAGAAAAAACACATCCGTCATGTGACCCGAATCGGAAAACGGAATCGGCGTCGACGTCACGCCCAGCCCAATCACGGTATCGGCCAGAATGGAAGTTTGCGGGCGACGCGGGTGCAGCAAAGCCACGCCGCAATCCAAGGCCGTCGGGTGCATCTGCTCGCGATTGGTCACCGCCTCTGCCATCGCGGGTGCGTCCCACATCAATCCCGACGCGGCGATCAAGTCGCACATGTCCCTGATCACCGAACGACGCGTTCGCGATCCCAACGGCACGCGAATCGAATCGAGCGAGCACAATTCGTGGACCGCGCGGTCTTGGGTCTCGCCCGTCATCCGGTCGACCACCCGCTGGACCCGCTCCAACTCCTGGGCGTCGTCGCTGGCCCCAATCTGATCCTCCAGCCAATGGTGAATCTCGGCTTCGTTAAAACGCCACGTCCCGGCGATTCGACGCCCCGGCAAACGTCCACGCGTCGCCATCTTTTCGACTTGCGACGGGGTCAAATGCAGATACTGGGCAATTTGCGCTAGATCAAGATCTTCCATTGGTCCTAGCCGGCCAGGGCAACGGCCGGGACATCACTGCCGATCGAGGTGAGAATGCGTCCGGTATGGTGAACAAGACCCTCTAAAAAAGGGAGTCACCGAAGTCGAATTCTTTTCAGATTCGCTCAAGTTTCAAGGGCTGATCGCCGGGCTCGCCTTGACCAGCGTTAGCTCCGCCCGTTATTGCCAACTATGCGTCCCGAAGTGCCCGTGCTTCGGTGAGGACTCGCGACACAACTTCGGCAAAAAGCTTGAAACGAACACTTGCAACCCTCGCGATCCTGCTCGTTTGGCTCGCGTTGACCGCGACTCGCCATGCGTCGGCTCAGTCCGGCGGAGTGCTCGACGTGCCTCAAACACGGCTGGCCCCCATCGGCGGACTCGCCGCGCCAGCGCCGACCGGCTTGCAACCAGGTGCGGTTCCGGGCTCTGTCCGCGGCAATCCCGTTCCCGGTAATCTGGGTGCCGCGACCGTCCCAAACAATGGGTTTGGCCCTGTCCCGGGTGGCCCTGTCCCGGGTGCGGCACCTGGCGGTTTTGGAGGATTCGGTGGAGTTCCGAATCAAACGTTGATCGCACCGTCGTTGGCCAACCCGCCCAGCGGATCGTTGTTTGATCCTTATGCGGCCGGACCAGCCGCGGGATACACCGCTCCGGTGCCGCAAGGATCGATTTTCGGAAACCTCTTTGGCGGTCGGCCTCAACCCAGCGGATTCCCTCCAGCGGGCCTCCCGCAAAACTCGCTCGGTGCCCCCGCGTCAGCGTTTGGGGCCGGCCAGGGCCAACCGCTGTTTGGCTCGCCCAATCTGCTCGGTGGCCCGGCTACCGTCGTTCCGCCCGGCGGGTTTTCCGGACCGACGACGTTCTCCGGGCCCGGCGTCGTTGGTGCCCCAAACAGCTTTGGTTTCCCCGATGCAGCTTATCCCAATTCCGCCCCTTCCTCCCTCTTCCCCGGTGGGCTGTTGGGACCGACATCCTCGTTCTCCTCAACCAACTTCAACCCCTATCGATTGATCCAACGCGGCCGTTTTCGCCACACGTTCCTCTTCGGCGGAGAAGGCGCCGATGACCTGAGCATCAACGACACCGACTTTGCGCTGGCTTTTGCTTTCCCGCGATTCCTGTTCTCAAACCAGCCGCTGTTCGTCTCGCCAAACTTTTCGTACCACCAATGGAATGGCCCCGAAGCCAACACCGGCGCGGACCTACCCGCCGACGTGTATAGCGCCTTCCTCGATTTTGGTTGGCAATCCGATCCCGCTCGGATTCTCGGCGCCGAACTCAATCTAAACGTAGGTGGCTACACCGAATTCGATCTCTTTCGTAGCGAGAGTCTTCGCGTCCGCGGTCGGGCACTCGGGACGTTTCGAGTGACACCCGCGTCGACGTTCAAGTTAGGCATCTATTACTACGACCGCGTCCGGATCAAGCTGCTGCCGGCCGGCGGTTTCATTTGGCAACCGAATCCGTTCACCCGTGTCGATTTGTTCTTTCCGCAACCGAAGTATTCGCGGTTCATCCAAACCATCGGCGTGCAAGACGTCTGGTGGTATGTCTCGGGTGATTACGGAGGCGGTTCTTGGACGATCGATCGAGACGATGGTCGTCGTGATCAAGTCGACATCAACGACATCCGCCTGATCACAGGCTTTGAATGGGGCCCAAGCGAACGAATTCGCAATGGTTCGCGAACCGCCTTCTTTGAGTTCGGATACGTCTTTGATCGAGAGCTGGTCTATCGCGCCAACCCACAAGACAACCTGGACCTCGACGACACGTGGATGGTTCGACTCGGAATCGGGTACTGAGCGGACGGCGCTGCTCCCGACGCGATTCAACGCCTTCCCATTGTCTGCGGTTCAGCTCTTCAAAGCAACAGCCGTCGTCAGCCGGAAATCGCCCCGCAAGTCTCGCGAGACAACCACCGAGGTTACTCATCACGATCGTAGCGCAATTCTACGAGCGACGCGAGCCGATGATGCCCGGCAACCGACAACCACTCCAAGCGATGACCAAAGACGCGAGAAAGTGTGCGAGGACGACGGCAACCGATTGAACCCGGAACTCCGGCATCAACAGTCCCAAGTACGCGAGCCATACCGGGGCGCGGCCCAGAGACATTTTCCCCTTGAAGAGTTCAACCGTTGGCACAAACAAACCAAGGGTCAGCGCAAGTGTCAAAACAAAGACGAAAACAGTTCGATGTCGCGCGCGAACAACTTGCGCTGGATCGAGGGCACTCGTCGCTTCCGTTGGGGATTCAAAGGGTTCGGCAACAAGCGAGTTCGACTGGTTCGGCGGCTCGGGTGAACGCCCCACCATCGAGAGCAGTTTTTGAACGACAGTGTCAAGTTGCGGGCACGGGAACGATAACCCCATGGTAACTGTCTCGATCTGTTCGAGATGCTTCCGAAGCTTGCGGGCGTCGGCGCCATCAAGGAGCAGCGAACAAACACCGCTCACGTACGAATCGTACTCGTCACGGGCCTCGGGGTATTCATTGACGCCGATCGGGTCCCAGTCTCGCCAAAGCGTTTCACGAACCTGGTCGGCCAGTTGGCCAGCTGTCGGTGGAAGTTCAGTCATAGGTCACGGAGCACGCGTGAGCAGCGAGGGCGCACCGCGGGAGCCGATTCCCGTCGTTGCCCAACTCTCAGCGTAACCCATCGTGGTTAGCGTTTGCCAGCTCTCTGTGCATCTAGCTCAGCAGAGTCCTTCACGAATGCGGCGCTACCTGTGAGTCCGCCATCCGCGTTTTTCCATTTGACGATAGTTGTTCGCGGTTCGAATCGAACCAAGATATCGCGCCAGTCTCTCTAACTCGTCGTCCGCCTGGCCGTCAACTTCGCCCTCGAAGGGAGAGACATAGATGGCGTTGCCGTAGTTCCGTTGCAGTTTTGCCGGCGTATCGTCGACAAAGAGGATTCGCCGCAGGTCGTATCCGAGCCGCTTGACCTTGCGCAGGTCTTTAATGAGCACCGTCTCGTATCGCTCCGGATCCATGCGTTGCACACAGCGTTCGCGCCCCCAGACAAATGCAAACTCAACGTCTCGCGGACAAATGGCGGCGGCGATACCGGAGACGTAGTCAATCGTCGCGGAAGACCAAATCGCGAGCGTGTACCATTCCGAAGCGACCGCAAGAAACTTGTCAAGGTAGGGACGTTTGTAGATATGAAACGGCCCAACGCGAAAATCCGCAGGCCGTTCGAGTTCGCGTTCTGCCCCATGGATGAGCGTCTCATCGACGTCGAGTATCAACAGTCGTTGCGTGCGATTATCGGTCATGGTCGTAAGCCAACCCCAATATCCCCAAGTCCTCTCTGCGTAAGGTTCAAGGTCCAACGACCAACGGACCCTCGGACCCTCGGACCCTCGCCAATCGGAATCTTGCGGTCCTTGCCCAGGGTTTTGCCAGCGATAAACCAGTGTAGCCAGCCTTCTTTTTGCAAGCATGGAGCTCCGGCTCGTTTATCGCTTAATGCTTCGCCGACGTTTACACATCGCTAGGAGCGTTCCCAGGTGTAACAAATGTTCGAGAAGTTGCCCTTTGCGAGCTCCCGCTTGCGAATCCAAAAGTGGAGGTGGCCGTCGTTGCCGTCCGGCCATACTTGGTCCCAAGCGAGGTAAAACTGAGCGAGGACCTCCCATTGTTTGGCCGTTCCTTTCAGCGATTTTTCGTGGGCTTTCGTCGTGCGGGAATCGTAACCGCGCATGTAGCCCTCGCATTCGAGTTGCAGGAAACCTTGCTGCTCTCTTGACGGGTATCCCAACAATCGCATCGCCCCTGCAGCGGGAACCGCATCGAGTAAATCACCTGCGATGCTCGACCGCTCCTCTTTATCCATGGTGCGATAGAACGGCTCCGTGGCGAAATGGTCGTCGTGAATCGGCAGGTCCCAATACTGCTGGGGCCTGAGATCCGAAGCGGGATGCAATGAAGCGTCCGCCGGAGGTTCAGCGTCCCAGAGGCTGTCAGCAGTTTTGGTGCCACGCATCTTTTAATCACGCATCGTTTAATCTCTGAGGGAGGGTAGGAGAATTCCCTAAACGCATCCGCCCAACGCCCGGGCTCTAGTTGATGCAATCGGCAGGGGTCACGACTCTCGACGAGGTCTAAGGCGTCGAGAATAGGCAGGAGCTAAAGACCACGTGAGCGTGAACTCGACCGAGCACCCAACTTGCTTGCTTGGCCTCGCAGTCGCCGCGACCCCTGGAATGTCATCGAGCGAGGTTGACGTCACATTCTGACATGTGATTGGTTCGTCATCTCCGACGTCATGATTTACAGCATCACAACGTCACAAACTGCTTGGGATCGCGAATATGACTACGTTGCGAAGCATTCCGCGACCTGACGCTGCCCCTTTGCCCAGCATCGGCCGCTTGAATCAGCGTAGGCGGACATCGAAGAGGGTGAACCGGCGCAGCAACTCTGGCCGAAGTAACGTTGAAAGTCCCACACCAAGTCACGCCACATCGAAAGATCGATGCCCAGTCGCGCGACGATCCCTTGCAAGTGAGAAGGGATGTCTTTTCCCGAACCACTGTCGCGTTGCTTGGCCGTCCACTTGAGCAATTTCAAGTAATCCCCGAGCGAGAGATCGAGAAAGCCTTTGTTGCTCGCCCGGACACCTTGCTTATGGACCTCCGGTTCATCGGCGCCCTTGCGCATCCGAAGTGGCGCGAGCCAACCGTCACGGCGAATGCGCTTGCCAGTCGGATTGCGACGCTTGGATCGTCGTTCTTCGCGAAGTTGATCCACCGTGGTGCCGCGGATCTTCTGCGCAGCCTTCTCAGTGGGGACAGGAACCAAGTCGAAGGCCGCCGAGTCTATCTGCACGCCCTTATCGCCCTTGATTCGGTCGTAAGCCGAGGTGTGGACGGATTTTTCGGGCGTCTCGGCCATCGCGGCACGGATCGGGTTCAGGTCGACATACATGGCGCAGGCCAACAGGCCTGCTTCGTCGGTGATTCGCTGGGCTTTGAAGCGTCCTTCCCAGAAGCGTCCGGTGCATTCGTCCTGTTTGTTGGCCATGCGGGCGATGGGCTCGCTCAGTGACCGCATGAACCACGAGATATCAGACAGACGTTCACGGATCTCGGCGATCCGATCTTTGCTTCGAGCGAGCGTTTTGACGTCGTGCTCGGTGGGTTCACCGAGATGTTCTTCGATGCGACGGCCCGGAAAAACGCGAAGCCAGCGGATGGCGACTTCTTCGTCCGCCCACTGGGCGACGACATCATGTCGGCTACGGAGAATCAAATGAATGTGATTGGACATGATTGCGTAGGTCAGCACATCGATGCCGAAAACGGAGGCGAGAGCCTCCATCCGCCTGCGGATCCACTCCCGCCGAAACCCGTAGTCTTTCCCCGTGACGTGATCCACACCCGCAAGAAACGCCCGGCGCACACACCGCTGAACGCAGTGCACAATCGCCACCTCATCACACGCAAACTGTTCATTCCGCAGCGGTCTCGGCATCACTCAGTCCTCCTGAAAGCAGGGTAGCAGAAGCCGACCTGCGTGTCTATATTGGTGGGTGGCACCATTTAATTATTTAATTATTAATTGCGTGTCTATATTGGTGCGTGGCACCATTTAATTGCGTAGTTTCCGTGTGGCCGATCCTTTTGATTGCGATCGTTTTCCAGACTGGGTTCGCGTATTTCTTGGGTTTCATGCTCCAGCGAATGGAACGTTCGGGGAGGCTCCCACGCTTCCCAGAGTTCATCGAGCAGACGTTTCCACTTGTCGTAAATGGCTACATCCTGTTTGGGCTCTCTCAATTGGCGGTAAGTACTTTCATGGGATTGGCCGCAGCGGTCTCGGGTGTCTGGTGTGCATGTGTTGGAGCTGCGTTCGCGTTGGGTAGTCGCGGTGCGATCTGGTACTCGGAGCACCGAGCGGAGAACTGACGCTTTGACAGAAGGGAGCAGTTCCAATGATCAAATGGGGTGATCAGATGATCAAATGGTGCGACCTACGGAGAAGGTTTGGTCGGATTAAAACAACCGCAACACGCAAGCACACGCTCAACGAAATGCGATCTATCCGGGCACTTGAGGTGCAGGGATAGATCGTGCCTTAAAGTTCGTCGCGCCGAGCGAGGATGTATCGGTCAACGCAGGATCATCGAGTCAGGGCCACGCACAACGTTCCATTCCGAGACGCCGTGGTGATCGCCTAGCAGTGACTCTAAAACCACTGCATTAAGTTGCATCGATCGAGGGCAGAAGACGTTGACTCCGGTGATACCAGAATCCCAGGTCACCTCTTTGACGATCGGAGTATCGACATCGCGACGCAACGTCACGAAGACTTGCCAGCACTTGCCGTGAAGCCGGTATGCTCCTTCGATGAACTCCATGTCGTCATCCATGACGAGATCGTAACTGATTTCACCCGATTTCATGGGTTCTTGGCTAGCGCGAACAGCGCTTCGAAAACCACTGGACTCGCGTAGTGTGCCCTGAACGGGTCTCTCGCGCCGCGATCAAGATCCGACGTCCGCGGTGGTCCACGTCCCGTCGATCCGCCGAGAGGTTGATCCGGTCGGATTCTTATCCGCCAAAAGCGCGGGCAATCGCTCGCTCCTGACGTTGTCATAGCTTGTTAACTTGCCGAATCGAAGCAACGATCCCGGCACGCCAACCGCGGTAAAGCCAGGGTGCCCCGTCGCCGGGTAGGGTCCGCCGTGATTCATCGCCGCCGAAACGGCCACGCCCGTCGGCATCTTATCGTTCAAGACCCGTCCGACCTTCGGGGTCAGCTCAAACGCCACCGCCTGATAGGCCTCGCCGTCCGATCCGCCGGGGTCGCTGTAGATACAACCCGTAAGATTACCTTCGAGTCCGGCGACCAAGCACGAGAGCTGACCGACATCATCGGCCACCACGAGCAACGACGCGTTGCCAAACGCCTCCGTTTGGAACCCTTCCGGGTTGGTCGCAAACTGTTCCGCCGTGACTCGAAGCAAGGTGTTGGCCATCGCACAACGCTCGGACTCCGGCTCCCCACCTCCGACCAGTAACTCGGCGCCAAGCGACGTGAGCGTCTCGACGCTCGCAGTCAGGCTCTTTGCGACCGCCGGTGACAGCAGAGTCCCAGCGGGGGTCGACGCGAACCGCTCACGAACCGAGTCGACGAATTGGTCGGTCGCGTCACCACTGATCAGCAAGACCATGCCTGGGTTCGTACAAAACTGTCCCGCCCCCATCAGGACGCTCGTCAAGAACTCGTCGACGATTTCGGCCCCGCGGGCGGCGAGCGCACCCGGGAGAATGACCACGGGATTGACACTCGACAGTTCGAGATAGATCGGTTTACCAACGGCGTCGGCCGCGGCCTTCAACTTCAGGCCTGCGCTACGGCTTCCCGTATAGCCGGTCGCCCCGATCCGTGGATCGGAAACCAATCGTTCACCGTCGGCATGACTCGTGCGATAGATCAATTGGACAATCGTGTCGGGGACGGAGGTTTGCTGAGCGGCTTCGAGCGCGAGCTCGGCAAACAACCGAGTCGTGTCGGGATGCGAACTGTTGGCTTTACCGATCACCGGGTTGCCGGCAGCGATCGCGGCGGCGAAGTCACCCCCAGAAACCGACCCGAAGGCGAAGGGAAAGTTGTTCGGGCCGAAGACGCAAACGGGTCCGAGCGGTTCGTAACAGGACCGAATGCCGGTAGCCGTATCAATCGTCGCGAGTGCCCAGTCGCCGCTTCGACAGCTCTTCGCCGCGGCGCGAAGTTGGTTGCTCGTTCGGGGCAGTTCGACGTCCGCCAGCCGAGGCGATTTTGCCAAGCCGGTTTCCTGAAACGCCGTTTCCGACAGAGTCTCTTTCGCGGCATCAATCTTGTCGGCGTAGAGCTCGAGGAATTCAGCGATCGACTCCGGCGCGAGTCGTCTCATCTCGCGAGCCGCGAGAGTCGCCGCGTTGAGCGCCGCGTCACAGTCCGCCCAGGAACTGACCGGGAACTCGGCCGGTCGTTTCTCGTTCGTGTTCGGATTGGTCGCTTGAAAAGTCCCCGTCGCGTCAGCCACGCGCCAGGTGCCATCAATCAATACTTGAGCAGTCATCTCAGTCTTTGATGTGAGGATCGTTGTCGCATTCACACTTTTACGGTGTTGCGATTCGGCTGGCTAGGGAGGCAGCGATTGTTTGCGCGTCGATTCGTTCCGTGGCAAAGACGCCGCTGGTGAGCCGGTTCGTTCTTGCTCCGTCGACGGATCCCGAACCCGACGAAGAGCTTGACATCGCGTCTAAGCGACGTCTCAGCCCTGAACAATCGTGTTGCTGAGGGTACCGATTTCTGCAATCGAAATGTGCACCAGATCACCCCTTTGCAGTGTGAATTCCGTTGTCGGGACGATCCCAGTTCCCGTCATCAAAAAGACCCCCGTCGGAAACGAATTGTCGCGGCCGAGCCAACCGACGAGGTCTTCGAACGTGCGAGCCATTTGATCACCCGACGTCGACTGCTCAAAAACGGCCTCCTCGCCGCGGTAGATGATGAGATGAACCTTGAGCGATTCCGGCGTCGGGAGCTTGTCGTGGAACGCAATCCACGGCCCGAGCCCCGCACACTGGTTGTAGCACTTCGCCTGGGGCAAATAGAGCGGATTTTCGCCCTCAATGTCCCGCGAACTCATGTCGTTGCCGATCGTCAAGCCGACGATCCGCATATCGGGGCTGATCACCAGCGTGATTTCCGGTTCTGGAACGTTCCACGTCGCGTCCGATCGGATGCGTAGCGGCTGTTTGTGACCAGAAACTCGATGCGGAGTCGCTTTAAAAAACAATTCGGGCCGATCCGCTTCGTACACTCGATCGTAGCACGATGCGGCAGCTTCCGATTCTTCCATCCGGGCGGTCTGGCTACGCTTGTAGGTGACGCCTGCCGCCCAAACTTCCTGGTCGTCGATCGGAGGCAACCAACGGACGCTCTCGTCGATCGCGATCGCCGTCTCCGTGGACAGCGACTTGATTGCTTCGATCGGGCTCTCCGCCGCGATGAGGTCGGACAACGATCCGAACGACTCATTCATCACCAATGGAACCAGCTCCGCGTCGCGAACATATCCCAACCGAGTCGCATCGGTTGAATCCAAGAATTTTGCTACTCTCATGTGCTACACGCGTGTCTTTTGAAACCGAAGCGATGGTGCGGTCGATGAATCCTTTGCAAAAACGCATCCCCATGATCGGACAGACGGTCCTGTTTGTCCTGCTGGCGGGAGCTCTCTGCGTCGGTTGCTCTAACAAACATCAGAGTGGAAAGGGCAAGCCCAAACAAGACGGCGACGCGTCCGCGCTCGACATGGTCAATCGCGCTCTGGCGGCAACCGAAAGCTTTGAGACGCTGGCCGCTGCCGAACTTTGGTCGGAGCTCCGCGAACGATTTCCAGACGACCCTTCGGTCGCGCTCAATCGAGCCCTCAACGCCGTGCTTCACGTCGACCAGCTCACCACGACAGCAACCAGCGGCGAAACTCCGGAAGAAAAGAAGGCGGCGCGATCCAAACTGCCAGCGGCCATCTCCGATGCCCGTGCCGCGATCGAAGACTATCAAGGAAATTCCGGAGACGATGTCACACAGCTTTGGCTCGCAACCAAAGTAGACGGGTACGAGGCCAAACTTCTACCTGATTCGATGACCAAGTCGCTACAACGCGCGTATCTCAAGAAGCTCAACGATGCGATCGCCGGCAAGATGGGCGACGAACCCCGCTCGGTGATCCTGGGCGGCGCGATCGCCGATGTACTCGAAGTTTTGACGAGCCCAATCGACGGATTGCCCGATCAATTGCTTCAGCCCTCCGCAAACTCGATCGCGAGGTTGTCGGATCGACACCCGGACAATCTTTTTCTTGCAATGCAGTCGCTGAGACTGTCCATCGACCGACAAGACCCTCGCGCTGTCGGCGACACCGAAAAGACCTGGGAACTTGCTCGGTCCGTCGAGCCGACCATCGCTGCGTTCACCCGTCCCATCGGGCTGACGCCCGAAGAACTCAAGTCCAAGATCATCACCGCGGTCAACGCTTCCGACTGGGCTCAAGCCCAACAGTCGTTCGCGTTCTGGACCAACGTGGTGACGCCGCTTGAGATCATGCGAACGGATCGGCGACGAGCCTCACCGCACCCACTGGACCGTTTGAGTTTCGATACGTTTCGCAGGCTCGGCGGACAGCTCGAACAGCAGAACCCGATCAAAGGTGACTCAGCGGAGATCGAATTTGACATCACGATGATCGGTGACGACGTCGATCTCGTCTTACCGGCGGATGCCGACCTGGACCTCGACGCCGACCTGCTAAGCGTCTCTGCGAAGGAGTTGTCGTTGTGGCGAAACGATGCGGGTGAGTTCACGCCGTTCGCAAAACTATCCTTGGACACGAAGCCAACCGGAATCCTTTCGGCCGATCTCTTCATGGTCGACAGCAGTGACAGCGACCGCCTGGAACGGACTCAAGGAAGCGAGGACGCACAGGACTTTTCCAAGAAGGGCCGACATGACACGCTTCCCGGTGTCGTTCTCTTCGGCGAAGCCGGGATCCAATTGGTTCGACTCGATACTCGAGACGGCACGACACCCGAACAAGTGTTGCAAGTCGTGGAAAAGGATACCGGACTTGGCGATGTCAAAAATGTCGCCCAAATCGCGACCGGCGATCTGGAGGGTGACGGCGATTTGGACCTGATCGTGGCGGAAGCTTCGGGCGGCTTGCGAGTCTTCGTCAACCGAGGCAACCGAACCTTTTTCGAAGTCTTGGTCGGTGCCGCGACCGTGGAAAACGACGATCCAGTCGTTGACATGGCGATCGCGGATCTGGACCGTGACCTTGATCTTGATGTCGTCACACTGCACGCAAGTGGGCGTGTCGGCCTCCTCGAAAACCTTCTGCATCTTCAGTTTCGGTTGCGATATCTCGAGGCGGTGCCACCGATCAAACAACCGCTTTCGGTTGCGATCGAAGACATCGACGGAAACGTCGGCTGGGATGTGGTCGTGAGCGGCGAAGATCAGAGCCAAATCGCGTTCGCCAATTCGTCCGACATCGGCGTTTGGGCCGTCGATCGCATCGAGACCGGAAAAGGGTTTCGCGCGTTGCCGTTACTTGGCGATTTCAACAACGACTCGTACTTTGAATGGGTCGATGCCGACCAAGGTTCAAGGCTTGGTCCCTGGGGCATCGACGTCTTTCCCGGTGCGCCTGCTGGTTCGCTTGGCGATTCAAACCGGCATGTCGTCGATCTGAATGGCGATGGTCAGCTCGACATGGTCTCCACGCGAGAAGGAAAGATTCATCTCGCACAAAACAAGCAGGTCTCCTCGCATTTCGTGACGGTCCGGTTCAAGGGCGTCGCCGACAATGCTGAACTGAGTGGCCGCGTGAACCACTTTGGCATCGGTTCCGTCCTTGAACTTCGGTTCGGTCCACACTACCGCAGTCGCGTAGTCACCGGGCCCGCGACACACTTCGGTCTCGCTGATATCGAGGCAGCAACCAGTATTCGAGTCATCATGCCCAACGGGCTCACGCAGACGATTCGCGACCCAGAGCTAGACTCGATTATCGAAGAAGACCAAACGCTCAAGGGATCTTGCCCCTACCTGTATTCATGGGACGGAGAGAAGTTTGCCTTCGTCACCGATTGCCTCTGGGCCGCACCGCTCGGTTTACAAGTGGCGTCGGGCATTGTTCAGAAAGATCGCCCATGGGAATACCTCAAGGTCGATGGACACTTGGTGCGTGCCGATGCCGATGGACAATACGAGTTGCGACTGACCGAAGAACTTTGGGAGGTCGCTTACGTTGACAAGATGGAGTTGCTCGCGATCGATCACCCGTCGGACGTCGACATTTGGACGAACGAGAAGGTCGGGCCGCCGACGATCGCTTCCCCAACGGTATTTGCCTTTGGTGCCGAGAACCTGCATGACGTTCAATCGGGCAAGGATACCGATGGCGACGACGTGACCGAGTTGTTACGGCAAGCCGATGAGCGGTATGTCAAAGGTTTCGATCGACGACTTCGCCAAGGACTTTGTCAGCCACACTGGATCGACCTGGATTTCGGTGAAACCGCAAGGGAATCGCTCGCCAAAACCCCGGATGCCTCTGTCTATGCCGTGCTCCGCGGATGGATCTTGCCGACGGACACCTCGCTGAATATCCAAATCGATCAAAACCCCGAGCTTCCCCCGATCGAGTTTCCTTCGGTTTGGGTACCCGACGCCAAGGCCGAAGCGGGTTGGCGGAACGTGATTCCCTTCATGGGCTTTCCGGGCGGTAAAACGAAGACGATCGTCGTCGACGTGACCGGACTCATTCTCACGGAAGACCCGCGACTGCGTGTTCGAACCAGTGCTCAAATCTATTGGGACTTCGCTCAACTCGCCGTCGTTGTCGATCCCGTTCCAACGCAGACACAAGTGGCCGAACTGGTCTCCGCCGAAGTCGCTCATCACGGTTTCTCGGCAAAGAGTCAGTCCGACTCAACGCGGCCGGAGCAATACGACTACCACGATGTCGACAAGGCACCGAAGTGGCCCCCCTTGCGTGGCAGCGTGTCACGATTCGGCGACTGCACCGAGCGGCTCAGAGAATGGGATGACGCGATGGTCGTGATCAGCGGAGGCGATGAGATTCGCGTCCGATTCAACGCGCCTGTCGAAGATCCGCCACCGGGTTGGAAACGCGACTTCGTTTTGCATTGTGTCGGATGGGACAAGGATGCGGACTTGAACACGCTGACGGGGCAAAGCATAGACCCGCTGCCTGCGCGTCAAATGACTTCTTACCCCCCGACGATTGATTCGACGTCGACGTTTGACGCGGTTCGACAGATCAATCAATCGGAACTACGCCGGCGACAGTCGTTCCGCGCCTTTTGGTACCGCACGGAACCAAGTCACACCCCTTACTTGATGGGACCGGATGATTGATCTGGCGGGGCAGCCGCGGACTCATTGGGGCCGTGGCGTTTCCCGTAGAGCTGCGGTTAGGGCTCCCACAGAAGGCTAAATCCACCAAAAATGCCGAATCGGCAGGTAAACCAAAGTGGGTCTCGCCGCGTCTTAACTGAATCATTATTCATCCACCTCAATTATTCCGCCCATGACCTCCGTAACGGCTCCGAAGAGCAAACCCAAACGCGTGATTACGCCGCGTTTGCGAGTGATGCTCTACGTGGTCTTGACGCTCTTTGGCGTTCTCGCCGCGAACGGACTTTATCTCACCAGCGTCACCTGGCTTCAGTATTTCACCGGCCAGATTTACGAAACGCACTTTTACCAATTGATGTTCCTCGGCCACCTCGGGCTGGGGCTTCTTCTCATCTTGCCGACGGTCTTGTTTGGATTTGCGCACATGTGGCGCGCGAAAGACCGACGAAATCGTCGCGCAGTGAAAATCGGCTACGCTTTGCTGATCATCGCGTTGGTGATTTTGGTCAGCGGCATGCTGCTCACCCGCATCGGCTCGTTCTCGATCGTCAATCCGACGGCTCGAAGCGTCGTTTACTGGGCACACATCGTCGCACCCCTGATGGCCATCTGGCTTTATTGGCTACACCGGCTCGTCGGCCCCAGAATCAAGTGGCACATCGGTCGACGCGTCGGAATCGCTATCGCTGTTTTTGTTGCGGCGATGGTGGCCTTCCAGGCAAGTGACCCCCGGATCAGTGAGCAGATTGCGCCGGAAGACGGTGAGCAGTACTTTGAGCCATCGCTCGCGTCGACGGCGACCGGCAAGTTCATCGCCGAAGAGGTTTTGATGAACGATGAGTATTGCCTGCGGTGTCACAGTGACATCCACGATGACTTCATCCACAGCGCTCACAAACTCAGCAGTTTCAACAACCCGGCATATCGAGCGTCCGTGCGCGAAACCCGCGAAGTCGCCACCCAGCGCAATGGAACCCTGCAAGCGTCGCGCTGGTGTGCCGGCTGCCATGACCCGGTTCCTTTCTTCTCAGGCAAGTTTGACGATCCCAACTACGACGACGTCGGAGATCCCACCGCTCACGCGGGAATCACTTGCTCCGTTTGTCACGCGATTCAGTCCGTCGATTCGCATCTCGGTAACGCGGACTACACGATCGACGAGCCCAAGCATTACCCGTTCGCCTACAGCAAGAACAAGCTGCTTCAGACGCTGAACGAGTTGATGGTCAAGGCGAAACCGGCGTATCACAAGAGTGAGATGCTCAAGCCATTCCACAAGACGACCGAGTTCTGTGCGACCTGTCACAAGGTTTCGCTGCCCGGAGAAGTCACGGCGTATAAGGATTGGCTTCGCGGACAAAATCACTATGACAGCTTTCTCCTCAGCGGCGTCTCTGGACACGGGGCTCGCAGCTTTTACTACCCGCCAAAGGCTCAGGCAAACTGCAACGAGTGTCATATGCCAGCGGTCGCGAGCGATCAGTTCGGTGCGAAATACAACGATTCGCTCGGACGACTCGCCGTACACAACCACCAGTTCCCGAGCGCAAACACGGCGATCTCGCACTGGATGGGCGATGAAGCTGGCATCGAGGCACACCGCAAGATGCTCAAGAACTCGCTTCGAGTGGACCTATTCGGTCTGCGTCGTGACGGCTCGATCGATGGTGAATTGATCGCGCCGTTGCCGACCGAGGGCGCGAGCGTGGTGAAGGGAGAATCTTACTTGATCGAAACGGTGTTGCGGACACTCACCCTCGGTCACCACTTCACTCAAGGAACGACCGACTCGAATCAAATTTGGGTCGAGTTCACCGCGACCCAAGATGGAGAGGTCATCGGCAAGAGCGGCCATCGCGACGATCGTGAACGTGTCGATTCGTGGTCACACTTCGTCAACTCATTCGTGGTCGACCGAGAGGGCAATCGCATCAATCGACGCAACGCCCAAGACATCTTCACGAAGCTTTACGGCCACCAAATTCCGCCCGGTGCTGGTCAGGCGATTCACTACCTGCTGAACGTTCCCTCCGATTCCGATTCACCGATCGAAATCACCGCGCGACTGCTGTACCGCAAGTTCGATACAGAGTATCTCGACTACATCCGTCGCGATCGCGACCCGGAACGTGATCCACTCGACCTCGGACAAGTTGGTGATCCAAATGATCTCCCGATCATCGAGATCGCGACCGACTCCATCCGGCTGAGCGTGAGCGATGAACACCAGCCCGCGGACCCAGCCTGGAATCAGGCCAAGGAGTCAGACGATGCCAGACCCATTCCGACGTGGCAACGCTGGAACGATTATGGAATCGGAATGTTGCTCAAAGGAAAGGCGGAGCTGAAGCAGGCCGCCGAAGCGTTTTCGATGGTGTCGACATTTGATCGATACGACGGCCCGCTCAATCTGGCCCGAGTCCAATTCGCTGAAGGCGACTTGCCGGCTGCGACGAAGAGTCTGGCGTCCGCAATGGAGTTTGATCCGCCGCCGCCCTCATGGACACACGCTTGGCTGAGCGGCGTCGTTAACCGGCAGCAGGGTAACTTGGAGAAGGCTGCGGAACTGTTGGAGGGAACGCTGAATACGAAGATCGTTGAACGTGGTTTTGATTTTTCCAAGGACTACGCGGTACGGAATGAACTCGGCCTCACGCTGCTGGACATCGCACAGCGGGCTGATGTGCTTGGCAAGCCCGACGAGTTTGAAGACTACCTTCGTCGATCCGAATTGGAGTTCAAACGTGTCCTCGATGTCGATTCCGAGAACGCAACGGCTCACGCCAACCTGGCGAAAATCTACGCGTTGGCGGAAGATACTGACAAGGCAGAGGATCACCGCCAATTGCATGCTTTGTACAAGATCGACGACAATGCGGCGGAGGTGGCGCTGCCCGCCGCACGACGACGCTACCCCGCGGCGAACCATGCCGGTGAAGCGCTCGTGATCTACGACTTACACGACGACCACAGCGAACATGAATGATCACGCGCCCGAGGCGGCGGACGAGGAGTTGGAAGAGGACGATGTGCAGGATGACGCGGCGATCGAGAAGGCGCTGCGAATCTCTTTAATCGTCTTCATCGTCGCCGCGTTGCCAATCATTGGTTTACTGGTCTACCTGAACCTTCAACCCGAAGGAGTGGAGTCGCAGGAAACGGAAATGGAGGCACCGACCGACCGTGTGGTGAATGAAGCCGCGCTGCCGGTCATCGAGCTAACCAACGTGACGAACGAATCAGGCGTCGACTTCGTACACTACGCCGGTAAAAGAGGTCAAAAACTCTTGCCAGAGACGATGGGCGGTAGCGTCGCGGTTTTTGATTACGACGGAGACAATCACCAAGACCTCCTGTTCGTCAACTCTTCCGACTGGGACTGGGCCGAAAGCAAACGCCCCAGTACATGCCGTCTTTTCCGCGGCGACGGCAAGCTGAACTTCACGGACGTCACGGATGCAGCCGGACTGGGGCTGACTCTGTACGGAATGGGAGCCGCCGTCGGAGACTACGACAACGACGGCGACCGAGACATTTTTATCACGGCCGTCGGAACGAATCGCCTTTTGCGAAACGACGAAGGAAGGTTTGTTGACGTCACCGAGGCTCTCGGGGTCGGCGGCGACGCATCCGCTTGGAGCACGAGCGCCGGTTTCTTTGACTACGACAACGACGGGCTGCTAGATCTGTTCGTTTGCAACTACGTCAAATGGAGTAAAGACGAAGACCTCTCGCAAACCTTTACGCTCGATGGTCAATCGCGTGCCTATGGGCCGCCAAACGCATTCAAGGGGTACTTTTCTTATCTCTACCACAATGAAGGCGGTTCATTTCGCGATGTCAGCGAAACCGCCGGAATCCAGATCGTCAACGACGACACCGACGTTCCCCTTGGCAAAGCGATGGGTGTCGCGCCGGTCGATGTCAACCGCGACGGCTGGATGGACATCGTTGTTGCGAACGACACCGTCCGAAACTTCCTGTTTGAAAACAATCGCGACGGCACGTTCAGCGAAAAGGGACGCATCGCTGGCATTGCGTTTGACCTTGCCAGCGGAAAGGCACGCGGCGCCATGGGCATCGACAGCGCGGTTTATCGAGAGGACGGGACGCTGGCGATCGGTATCGGGAACTTTGCGAACGAGGCCAGCGCCCTTTACATGGCCACTCCGCGACGCAGCACGTTCGTCGACGCAGCAATGTTTACCGGACTCGGACCTCCGACGCGACTTGGACTCACGTTCGGCCTCTTCTTCTTTGACGCCGACCTCGATGGCCGTTTAGACGTCCTTGGCGCGAACGGTCACTTGGAAGAGACCATCGCGAAAACCCAGCGAACACAACGCTATCGTCAGGCACCGCAACTGCTGTGGAATGCCGGTAGCGAAGCGTCTTCGGAATTCGTGTTGCTCGACGAGTCCTGCACGGGAAAATCCTTCTGCGATCCGATCGTCGGGCGTGGTTCCGCCTATGGTGACCTGGATGGTGACGGTGACCTCGATGTCGTGATCGCGGCGAATGATGGCCCCGCCAGAATCTTCCGCAACGACACGTCCAACGATCATCATTGGCTGCGGGTGCGTCTGACGGGAACCTCCTGCAACCGAGACGCGATCGGCGCAAAAGTAACGCTGAGCGTGGCGGGTCTCAGCCAGACGCGAGTGGTGATGCCCACGCGAAGTTACTTGAGTCAGTCAGAAAGAGAAATCACTTTCGGGCTCGGTCCGTCGACGACCGTTGAACAGCTCACCGTTTCTTGGCCCGGCGGTGAGGAACAGACCGTGGAAGTCTCGGCGGTCGACCGTCTGATCGAGATCGAACAACCGTAGCCGTTCAAGACACCGCCGGGATGACATGTTCGACGATTTCATCCTGCTCTGGTCAATCCGATTCGCGCTTCTATGCTACGCCGCCAGCTTGGCATTGCTATTGCAGGGTACTGCGATTCGGATACGCCGCTGGATCTACCTCGCGGGGTTCTTGCTTCTCGTCATTCACGTGATCGCTGCCTACGAATCACACGAATGGAGCCACACCAACGCCGTGAAACAAACGGCGGTCGACACCGAACAGACAATCGGCGTTGCGTTTGGCGGCGGCATCTACTTCAACCACCTGTTTGTCTTTGTGTGGCTCATCGACATCGTCGGCGACTGGTGTTGGCCTCATTGGCCGACACGCTTCCGCGTCGCCAGCCATCTCTACATGATCCTGATCGCCATCAATGGCACCATCGTGTTCGAGCCGGGACCCACACGCTGGGTCGGCGTTTTGGTCTTGTTCTCGTTGAATTTCCTGGGTGAGCTGCCTTTCAACTGATTCATCCGAACCTGTATTTTTAACCGCTCACGCGCATTAATTCGGTGTTGCGAGATGATCCGTTGGCTTTCGTCGCTTCCAAGCGAAATAGCACAACAAGAGCAAGACCAAAACGCCGACCCAGCGTGTGGGTCCCGGCTCGAACACGATGGTGCCATTGATGGCGATCAGGATCATGTAGAGATGGCTGGCGACGCGGAAGCGTGTCGGCCAATGAGGC
>JBCBLJ010001027.1:0-2461 GCA_038520195.1 Planctomycetota bacterium | reverse complement strand
GACGCCACTCGATTTTCCTGCGGCCGACGTGGTGCACGTCACCGTCACCCGGCGGTCGCCGTGAGCGATTCCCAGGGGCCCGTGATGGCAAGCGTCATGCCAGGGGTTTGGATGTTGGCGAACAGCCACTTCCCGTCGGGGCTGAATGTCGCGCCGGCCCATTCGCGGCCGCGAAAGTCGCCCCGAAACCCTTTCTCTCCCGACAGTTGGATGTCGTTGACGGCGAGTGGCAAGAGCCTTCCTTCTTGGGAAAGCAGGTGAATTCGCTGCGGGTATTCGTCTTCCCCGTAGTCTCCGTCTTCACAAAGGATCAACCCGCCGTTGGGGTTCACGCAAAGGTTGTCGGGCATGTTCAAGACATCCTTACCGGGGCTCTCAAAGAGCAGAGTCAGCTTCTCCTTGCTTGGATCGTATTGCCAGATCTGCCCCGCTTTGGCGCCGCCGCCACTGGTCGCGTCAAAGTAGATTTGTCCGTCGCCGCTCCAGCACCCTTCCAAACGCGCAAACGTTGTACCGCCGAGTTTCTTGCCTTGCTTGAAAACCCCAAGCTCATCCGGTTTCTCAAGCCCCGGCGTGTTGGCCAATGTCGGTTCCGCAATGTTGTGCCAACGGATATCGAACTCGACTCCGGCGTGAAGGTGTCCACGCAAGTCGCTGGCGCCGACCGCTTCGGCGATCTGCAATTGTCCGCCGGCAGCGAGTTCGCCTTTGACCTTCGGGACGAAGCGATAGAAACCCGCACTCCCTCGGTCCTCGGTCTCGTAGACGATGCCCGTCTCGCGATCGATCGCGACTGCCTCGTGGACAAAACGGCCCATCGCCTTGAGCGGCACCGGTGCTTTGACGCCACGCGGGTCCACTTCAAAAATCCATCCGTGATCCTGTTTGAAACTTCGCTCGGCGTTGCCCTTGTAAGGATCGCGCGATCCGATGCCCAGTACCGTCTCTTCGGCGGTCAGCCATGTCCCCCACGGCGTGACCCCACCGGCGCAGTTGCGGCTCGTCCCCGAGATACAAACGGAGCTGTCCAACCACTTGCCCGCACCACCATCGAAACGCAAGGTCGTGCAGCCTCCGCCGGCTTGGCTGTCGTACGGTTTGCCATCCTGGAGCCGCAAAGCTCCGTTGTCACCGCTGACCTCGTGGTTCCGAACCAGCGTCACCACGCCGTCGGTTTCGCTCACCACTCCCATTCCATCATGGGCCGGCGGTGTCGGGTTCCCGTCTGACATCGGGTCCTTCGTCCAGCCATAGCTGATGTAGCGAAAACCCTCTGGCAGACGAATCAGCTCAAGGCCCGTTGACTCATCCTTCGCGGGCCGCAGTTCGAGTGCTGACCTCGCCGTCTCACCATACGCGAACCGTCCGCCCAACGCCGAAAACGCCGATGCGACACCAAAGCCGGACACCGAAGCAAAGGTTTCACTGAGGAATTCGCGGCGAGACTTCATCTTGGCTCCTGGAGCAACGGGGGATTCTGAACTGACTTCAGGATAGCATGAGTCGCAAGTCGTGCATCAACGGTCGCCTCTTCGGTCGACGCGAAGGGCGGGATGGACACGTCAGCTCCCCCGTTGTGAAGCGACGCATGAAAGGGGAACGACCGGTCGCTTACGATTGCCTCGCCGGAGAATACCGCTACCCTTCGTATTTGCATACGGATTGCAAAAGCGTTTTCTGCAATTAGACCATCTAAGTGAACCCATGTCTTCCTCCAAGCGACCGGCGACCCGACGCATCGCGAGAACTGCCCGGTTCCGCTAGGCTTTTGGAACTCACGCGGTCGACCGATACGTGGTGATCGCGGACCAGGTTCGCACTCTTTGAATGCTTCCTCTAGCTCGATAAATCTTCCGATGAAATTCAGATCCATCACGTGTTTGATGACGGTGCTGTTGTTTGGCTGCGTCATCTATTCCGATATCTCTCACGCAAACGAACCGGGAAGCGACGTGCCATTGCTTGACCGCGAGCTCTTCTTTGGGAACCCGAAAATTGCGGGCGGACAGCTGAGCCCCGACGGGAAGTTTATTTCTTTCATGAAGCCTTATCAGGGAATCATGAACGTCTGGGTGAAAGAGTTCGCGGAGCCCTTCGATGACGCTCGCCCATTGACCGATAGCAAGCGGCCTCTGTACGGCTACTCGTGGACCGAGGATGGGAAGTACATCTTGTTCGTGAAGGATTCCGATGGCGACGAGAACATGAACCTTTTTGCCGTGGACCCGAGCGCAAAGCCGGGTGCCGGAGAGGAGACGCCAGAGTCGCGGAACCTGACGCCGCTGAAAGATGTGACCGCGCAGATCATGCACGCCAGCCAGTCCAATCCCGATCTTCTTTGGGTTGGGCTTAACGATCGAGACAAGGCTTGGCACGATCTTTATCGTCTGGAAATCTCCACCGGCGAATTGACGCTCGTTTACCAGAACGATGATCGCATCACCGGTTATGAGTTCGACTG
>JBCBLJ010001142.1:0-1943 GCA_038520195.1 Planctomycetota bacterium | reverse complement strand
GTTTGCCGGGATGAACCGGGTGTAACATCTCGCATCCAGTCGGGCAGCGACGTATTCGGGGTGGCCGAACGTTCGCGTAGGCCGGCCAAATCGTTATCTGGCACCGCTTCCGATTCCAGGTCCGCGACCCGCGATTGGCAGAGCTTGCAGTCGTCGACGTGAGCGATCAACGTCTCCGTGGCCGCGGGTTCGAGCGAACCAGCGAGCATTTCTTGCAATTGATCGTCGGATGGACAGGTCGAGACGGACATGGCGAAAGACTAATGCGCCGCTTTGGACACCCTCTCAAACACCGCCGAGTTCACTTCTCAGTTTCGCCAAGACGCGAGATTTTGCCTTGTACACCGTCCAGACGCTGACTCCCAAGTCTTCAGCCACATCCTTCGCTTCATCGCGATCGATCACGACCCGCCAAAATGCCGTCCAGGTCGCTTCGTTGAAATCGATCTTTAAGGTTTCCAGGGCCCGCAGGTGAAGATCCGTTACGTCTTCCGGTTTCTCGGGGCGCTCGTCGGGTACCTGCTCGATCAATTGCAACGCGTCGGTTCCGCCAGGCGCTACGGGGCTCTTTGCCCATTTTCGGAAGTGAAGCGCGATACGGTTGCGCGTGATCGTCCAGAGCCAGCCACGGAAGGTTGCCGCGTCACCGTCATGCGAGTACTCCGATATCGCGCGGATCACGTCGCTCATGACTTCTTGACTGATGTCCGAAGCGTCGGCTTCCTGCACGCCGCTGCGCTGACACCAACGATAGATCAGTGGAGCGTAAATCCGAACCAGACGCGGCCAAACATTCCCCGTGTCGCCGCCTTCTTGAAGGGCGAGAATCAGCGTTGGGGAGGTCAGGTTGTCGAGAGCTTCGTCAAGCGATTGCATCGGGGAACCCTGGTGTCATTGTCCAGGCTAGCCAGCACCCGGCGAGATGACAAACCCGATTCGGTTCCTGTCGAGGTTTCTCCCCACTCCCCCTCGCGCAAGACGAGGATACCGAACATCCCGACCAACCCGATCGACTATCGCGAATCCGCACCCCTCTGAGGCGAACCGTCGACGGGCCTACATCTTGGTGGAGAGTCCGATTTCGTCATCGTCCTCCTCATCCTGAAAAAGCAAGTCGACGGCCTTCGGCATCAGCCCGAACCCAGAGACAGGATCCACCGCGGACCAACCCTCCGCTTCCGCGGTATCGTCGCCGTCCGTTTGCGAAGCGAGCAAGTTGATGACGTTCAACGCATCGCGGGGCGAAACGAAACCATCCTTGTTCACATCCAATGGTGTGTCGATCTGAAACTCAGGCAACGTCGCGGCGCCCAAGTGGTTGATCACTCGAAGTGCATCGGAAACGGTGAGTAGACCGTCCGAATTGGTATCCGCACTTCCTTCGGCGACGGCCGACGCCAGCGGGGAATCGCTCTCGACGTTGAAGTAAGTTCCCTCGACCGAGAACTCGCCGGCGTTGGGCCTTCCATTCCAACGATTCGCTGTGAACTCCAAGTCTCCGCCGAAATATCCTTGATCGATCCCATGGACCGATCCGACAGCGTTTTGAAGTGGTTCCACACGGTCACTGTCAAAGTCCAGCCTCGCGATCAATCGGTCGCTGTCGCTCGGCACAAAGTTCACCCACATGTCATTCGAGTTGTACTGCCAGTGACCATCGGCATAGCGAACGGCGATCATCTGTCGATCACTCCCGCTCCGCGGGCCCGGTGATGGCAACCGGGTGAAAAGATCTTCCGCGCTGAAGAGTAGATACCCGGTGCCGGTGGCATCGTCGGCGACGGCGATTCCCTGATCGATTGTTTCTACACTGATTGTCTTCAGGCGAGGCGAGACGACCAACGCGTCAATGAACGTTCCTTCAACGGCCAAGTCAACGAAGGTGAATTCACCGTTGAAGGAACGTTCATTGACGCGTTGGTCGTCTCGCCTCGCCTGAAGAC
>JBCBLJ010000251.1:0-9832 GCA_038520195.1 Planctomycetota bacterium | reverse complement strand
GCGTTCACCGGTCGGGGTGGCGGAAGTATCGCGCTCGACGCAGGCGGCAGCGGCGACATCAGTGAATCCAATACCGCTTGGACCGGCACCGAGAACGCGAGTTTTGCTTCACCGGTGCTGCACGCTTCGCGAAATGACATACAGTTTCGAATCGTGCAGCACCGGTGAAGCAAAACTCGCGTTCTCGGTGCCGGTCCAAGCGGTATTGGATTCACTGATGTCGCCGCTGCCGCCTGCGTCGAGCGCGATACTTCCGCCACCCCGACCGGTGAACGCGTAGACTCGTTTTCCGTCGACGACCACACTGGCGTAGGCTTGTTGCGCACCGGTCGCGTCAGCGTACCACCGCAACTTTCCGTTGGTCGGGTCAAGGCCCCAAAGCTCTCGGGCGACACACATCACCAAGTCGGTGCGACTCTCGTCGACCTTGACCAAGGTTGGCGTTCCCCACATGCCATCGAGTCCTTTGGCTTCCTGTCGCCAGAGTTCCTTGCCCGTTGACTTGTCGATTCCGATGATCGCCTGACTCTCGGCGGAGGCGGTAATAATCACCGTGTCACCAAAGACGATGGGACTGGAGGACGAGCCCCACTTAGCCGGGTCGGACTCCGTGCCGACGTTCGCGTTCCAAAGAGGTTCGCCGTCCATCGTGAAGGCGTGGACGCCACTCTTTCCAAAGAAGGCATAAACGTTCGTTCCATCGCAAACGGGTGTGTGCGAGGCGTATCCGTGGGCGGTGACCCCGATCCCTGAATACGGATCTTCCGGCAAAGCAGCCTTCACGTCTTGCTGCCACAGCTTTTCGCCCGACTTCAGATCGACGCAAACCAAATGGCGAACCAGGTTATCGATGTCTCCGGGTTGTTCCTGCGAAAGACCGTAACCCGAGTAACACGTCACGAAGACTTTTTCACCAACAATGATCGGGCTTGAAGCACCAGGCCCCGGCATAGGCGACTTCCACGCCAAATTGGCGTCGGGAGACCAGGTCGTGGGCAGTGCGTCGGAATCACGCGCGACGCCCGAACCCGCCGAGCCACGAAACTGAGGCCAGTCGTCGGCACTCGCGAGGAGGCCAACGCACGCGGAACACGCAAACGTCAAGACGAATCGAATCTGATGGGACATAGCGTCACGTCGAAAAATGGGCAGGAGTGAGGTAGCCGTCGCCGGGAGAATAGCATGTTTCGGAACACCGTTCGCGGCCTGTCGATCGACCGCCAACGGTGGCTAGTTCGAACCGTGAACGAACCCGAAACAAGCGTTCATCACCCGAACGATCCTCGCATCTTGAGTCCTTCGCAAAGATCATCCGAACGAGAAGAGAGAGCCAACGCTACTCAAAGGGTGAGTCTTTTCGAGGGCCGGCTCTTCGAGGCCGACGCCGGATTCCACGCCGAAGAGCTTCGGTCGAAATAACGACAACTCAACCGCGCACATTCTGCGATGCAAGAATTGCAATCAAGCGATGCAACCGAAGAACGTTTTCACAAACCATTCGCCGCATCGCGCACTTGAGCGTTTCAATTTGCAGGGATGCGTATCGCGATTAGTTGGAGTTTCTAGCACGTTCCGAAACGGAATTGGGTACTGCGTCCGGCCAAATATCAACAAAGTGAGTTGCAATATCCCAGCACGCTGCGTCCGCGACACGGAGCGACTGATACGCAATTAAAATAAGAATCAAGAGGATTGCAGCGAAATAGAAAACAAGGCATACGATTACCGCAACGGTTCGAAGATGAGCTTCGTTTCGGTATTCAGCGATCGCGCCCAACTCGATTAACCCGAGCTGCTCATCCAACCCGAATGTGTTTGCCCGCGGCCTTCCATCCTCTACGCGAGAAAAGTGTGGCGGCATGTTGAGAGGATCGCCAGATCCTCCGCGAGTAGTCGAGAAGTTATTTGGTAGCCACACTAGTTGGTCATGTCGCAAAAAAAGGCTCGGGTTGCAGTTCGTGTTGCGAGCATGTTTTTTGAGGTGAAATTTTGCCTCGCGGACCAAGTCGGGTCTTTCCTCAGGGCTTTGTAAAAATGCGGTCCGCGCATTGCTGAGGAGATCCTCTAATCTCATTTTTCGAATCAGGGATGGCGAATACGCCTGATAGAAAACGTGCCCGAGCACAACGAACAACGCGGAGAAGAACGCAAAGGCGAGTGTGTTTGGAAGGGGCGCGACAGTAGGCTGGTCGGTCGCTCGGTCTTCAGGAAAACCGTCAATAGGCTTCGAGGGTGTCCTCGTTTCCTGGACTTGGGTACTGATGCCAGTTTGAATGGACTCGCTCAGTTGGCTATATCCCTGAACGAGCTGGTCATAAGCAGGGCCAAGCAGCGGCATTAGCGAAGCCAGCAATGGAACGACGAAAATCGAAACGTAGGAGGCTTTTGTAAGTAGCCGCAACTCTCCCAACCCACGAGTCGTTTCCCAGGAGAACCAGTACCTTGCGAGCCTGCGAAAGAGCGAAAAGGCGAGATTTAGCGATCTCCCGGGAATCGCAATTAGAGCCCAAAGAAGCCAAAGTCGACCGAAGGGCGAAATCGGAGGGAAGTTCAGCAATGATTGGTAATCGGATGTTTCGGCCCGACACTCCGTGAAAACAATCGACCCTGTGCAGTCACCTACGTCAAGTTTTCGGAGGTCAGAACGATCAAATACGAGTTCACCGGTCGAATCCGCGGTGCTGAAGGAGGAGTTTGAAAGAAACTTCGAGCGCTGGAATCGAGCTCGCCCGCAAAACTGGACATCGTGAAACTTCGCGGAACCAAAACGTGAGGACTTCGCGAGGAACGACTTGCGGAACTGGCAGTGATGGAACTGAAAGTTAGCCCCCGTGCGAACATTCTCAAGGAATGCATCTCCCAGTACCTTAACCCCTCCAAATGATGCCTGTTTGTCGAAACACGCACGCTGGAAGTTCATTGATTGCCAGAACTCTGCGAAGTCGAAGTTGGTCGAACTTCCAAACTTGCATGAGGAGAACAACGCGTTTCCAAAAAACTTCGAGCAATGGAAGTCAGCGGAGTCAGAAAAAACCGTGTTTTCGAACACGGCATCGTGTCTGAATTCAGCTGACTCAAACGAGCACTTTGATCTGAAGCGACACTTGTCGAACGCGGCCGTGTCAAATTCGGCATCGTGAAAAGTCGTCTCACCTTCAAAACGGCAATTCTCAAAGAAGAGCTTCGTGAAGTGAGTCCCGGCAAAGTCGCATACGCCGGAGAAACGCACGTCGCGAAAGTGAAGCGCAGCGGAGAACTCATAGCCTGAAACATCGCAGCGATCCAGCGACCTGTCTCTCAGCTCAATCCTCCGAGTTGAGAAACCTCCGTCTTTGAGAACGGCTTCCGCGACAATCAAGAGATCCTTGAGACTAACCCCGTGCGACATTGGGAGGGCTGACACCTCAATCACTCCCTCGTTCTCACGCGCTAAGCGGCCAAGTTGCTCTCTGAGTTTCATTCTCCGGTTTCCCGGCTCGGTTCGGCTCCGATTTGGAGGTCGAAGCTCAGCACTCAGACGCTGAATCTCGCGAGTGTTCTCGTCCAACCGCGACTTCAATACGTCGGCGTGAGGATCAATCCTCATGGCGAACTTTGACTGGGTCCGATCACGTGGCTGGGGCCGATCACGGAAGCAATTAACTCCTGTAACCGAGATTTTTATCTTGAGTCCGGTCGATCCAACGTCGAACCATGCCCGCGTAGAATCCGGCGTCGGGGTACTCTTCAAGGCCCGTCGCAAGATGGTCCAGAGCGCCTACCAGATCTTCCTGTAACGGCGGAAACTGCTTGGTCGAAACCGCTGGTGAATACTGCTCCCGCAACAAGTTCAAAGTAACCACGGCGGCGTCGACGTGCCCCTTCCCGTCTTCACACTTGACATCGTCTTCCAAGCAGCGCCTCATCCTAGGAATGACTCCATCCACGAGGATTTGTGATTTCGGTCTTCCTCCATGGGGGCGTTCTTGTGGTTTGTAAACTTTTGGCATGGTTAACAACCGAGGCAGGCGGAAAAACGAGAGTGTATCCATCTGCCCCCCCGCCAGCAAGTCTCATGCCGATAGAATCGGCGACGCCTTACGACCAACCGTGGGTCGGCCCGGGGTTCTCTACGGCCTAGGCAAAGGTTACGGGCCGATCAACCGTTCACGGCACGGCGAATTGGTCATGGCCCAAGAATACCCACTGCTAAACGGGATACCGGCTGGGCCTGAGGCCGAGATTCCCCGCTGTCAAAGCCTCTGCCATGCTACAAATGGCTCGCATGAGAGAGCTTGAGGAGAAGACTAGAGCCCCAAGCGACCTCATCGCTTCCCAGCACCGAACATCCACCGCAAAACCATGTCGAGAACGAACGTCAACGCGTAAACGCAAGCAACGGCGGCAGAAAGGCCACAAAGACACCAACGTCAGATCGTTCCGGTCGAGCAAAATGCACCGCTGTTACCGCATGCCATCGCGAGTCGTTTCGACGTGCCAAGGCCAATTGATCTCCGTGCCCGTCCACCCGAAGTGTCATCAGGTCCGGGACTTGCCGCGAATTCTACCGATCATTCGCGAATACCAACTCTTTCGCGGCCATGCAATCGTTGCTGCATCACCACTGAAGCGAACTCGCCCAGAACGAGAAAGGTACGCTGACCCTTTCCGACGACTGAGTCCGTTCGGTGGCGACGCCGGTCTCACGCTGATCGCATGCCAACGTCACCTCATTGTGCAAATCACCTGCTAACCTGCGCTGTACCTCAAGAGCCGCGTTCGCCCGCGTCCTTTCGCATTGCCAGGGCGTGAACCTGGTAGCCGCTAAATCGCAGACTTCAGCAACTTGGCCGCCGTGGAGGTTTTGGGGGCTAATTGCAAGGCGGTCTTTCCATCGCGATTCTGGGCCGCGATGTCGGCTTTCTTGCTTGAAGCGAGCAACACCTTGATCGACTCGGCGAAATCCAACTGCGCCAACATCATCAGAGCGGTCGTGCCGCATCCGTTCAGGTGCTGGTTGATCTTCGCTTTTCCTTCAATCAGTCGTTTCAGCACTTGAGCGTAAACCTTGTCCTCGGCCTTGCGGTACTTGGCGAACTGAGTCGCGTCGCGTTGCTTTCTTTGCCAGAAGGCACGTGCCGACGACAGTACGACACCATAGCCATGCATGTCTTTCGCGGTCGCTTTGGCACCATGATCCAACAGAAGTAGCAATGGCTTCGCCCAATCGATAAACATGATTGGAGTTGCTTTGGACGAGTTCTTGGCGTTGGGCTTGGCTCCGGCCTCCAGCATCAATCGGCATACACGATGGTCGCAGCATTGAAACAACGCCGTCGCTCCATCGGCATCGACCAATTCAAGTTTGGCGTCGTTTTCCAAAAGGAACTTGACCGTCGCCACCTGTGCCGCTGAGCATGCCATGTGAAGAATGCGGCCGTAGACTTCATCAAGCCTGCCAATCTCGCTTAGTTGCCGCTCGTGTTCCGCTAATTCTCTTGAAATGTCGACGCCGTCAGCCAGTGTCCATTCAATTTCCCCCATCAGTATTTGTTGTTCTTCGGTCAGATTGCTTTGCTTCAGCAACTGACGGCCAGCGGCGTGGAACCGTCGATCGGTCAATGCCAACAGAGCTTGAAACGAGTCTTTCGCGCCTCGCTGAGCGGCAGCCAGCAAAGGTGGCACCTTCGTGTCGCCGACCAGTTCATTGGGCAATGCACCTGACTTTACCAGCAGTTCGCAGATGCGTGGCTCATTTAATTTGGCGGCCGTAATCAGAAACGTTTCGCCATAGGGCTCGTCATCGCCTGGACCATCATCCGCATACGGATCCGGCGGGTAGCAATCGTTTGGGTCAAGGTTTGCTTTGAGCAGTTTGCGGACCGTCTTGAGATCGGATTCAACGATCGCCACATGCATCTGCAACGAGGGGTCAGTGAAGTCCACCCCGCTCTTGCTTCGCGTCTTGCGAAACGTGCCATTGAGTTTCTCTGCAATGTCTTTGCACCGTGCCGAAAGCCGATTTGGGTGCCCTGAGACCTCGACTGAATTCGCTCGTGTTTGAACAAGTACACCGACGACATCCGAACCGTCGACGACCTCCACCAACGGAAACTCGTCCTTTTCGTCATAAACAATCACCTGGTCGAGCTGTTGTACGGTCCAGCAACGGGAGGTGCTCCTGAGCCACTCGCAGTCCTGAGATACCGTTGTGAGGTGATTGTCAGGGAAGCGGTTCCCCTTGCTGGGCGTGATGCAACCGAGGTACGTTCGGGAAGCAGTCGTCATGGTAATCAGCGGTGAATGAAGTCGGGATGGGCGACTGTGAAGGATCATCGTTGAGCATGATCGATGGCTCAAGGAATCGAATCGGTAGAGCCGACTAGGCACTGATAAATGCTGAGCCACAGACCGCTTGATGATGTGTCAAAACACTTTTTGTAACAGATGCCATGATGTGAGAAGAATGCTTTTGTCGGCGAATCACGGTGTGAAAGGCATTTTCGGACGGGGCGTGTTTGAACGGATTTGATTCTTCGAGGCACACGGTCGGACTGCAGCCCCAACTGTGCCCGCCCATTGGCCAGCAGACTGCGTCGGTTGGACAACTCGCTAACCCGCGTGGCTTGTGGAGACGCTTTGCGCACGAGAAAAGGTACGGCACGAGAAAAGGTACGCGGACTCTTTTCGACGGCTGAGAGCTTTTCGCGGCTGCGGCGGCCGACGCCGGATCTCGCGCTGATCGCTTGCTAAAGTCACTTCGGCGTGCAAATCACCTGCTCACTTCTGCGGATCCTGCCAAACTCGAATCGGCGTCGAAAGATGCAGCCGAAGCGTGGGGGTAATGGCGGAAACTCGCTTCGACCTGCGAGTCTCAACGATGCTTACTGGTTGGCTCGAGTCCTTTTCGGGGAGACTTTGCACGGTCATGCAAACCCAACCCTTGCTCAGGCGTATCCGTGCCCGAGGGGTTGGTTGTTTACAATTCGCATGATCGTCCTGGATGAGTTCGGGGCGACGGTTCACGTCGTACTCGCTCTAGGAACGACTTTCGAGTCCTTTTCCGGTCCGGTTGACATCGGCTTTCCGTGTGACATTGGAAAGTGGGGAGGGAATCCAGCCGAGGTGATTGAAGAAGCCGATGGCAACCGAATGTTGCGTTTTCAGAAGACCGGCGACGTTCGCGGTGGGCCTGACGACTTGGCCTCGAATTGCTCCGTTTTTCAGTTGGTTGATCTCTCGACTTTGCGGCGGCAGTGGGGGATGTCGGATCGCGAGACACAGGTCATTCTCAACCTTTCGGCACGCTTCCGCCGCGAGGCCGCCCCAACCGATTCCGTGCTCCCGAGACTTGGTGGGAGTTGCCGCATCTACCTTTTCAAAGCGGACCCCGAAGCGATTGGCAAACGATGGCCTCGTGTGATTGACGAGGACGGTGTTGGCTATGGCAAAAAGGGGATTAAGCTCGAACCAGGTGAAGAGTCCACAACGATCACCGCATCCTGCCTTCTCGAATCGGACAGTTGCCCTCACCGTCGTTGCTGCAGGCCCCCGCTCTCGTGCGGCTCCCGTCGAACTGGGCGGTTACTTCGTTGGTGACGTCCAGCTCACCGCGATCAGGCAGCCGAACTTGCCCGTTCGTTTCGTACAATAGAAACAGTAGAAATGGTCCTTTGGGTTCTGCACTAGCCACGTAAGACTGCACCCGACTCAATCTGAACCGAGACGACGAGAGAGACTTCAAAGCGCACTTGATGCACTGACCATGGGCCCGATCGCCAAACCCCCGATCACGCTGGCTGACCACAAGCCGAGTCGAATTGAAGAGAGAGAGGTGCGAGAAAGAAACATGAATAAACCAATCAGCCGTCGACATCTCCTTCGAGGAACGGGTGCACTGATCGCGCTGCCAGCTTTGGAGTCGATCGATTTTCGCCGCTTTGCCTCGGCTGCTTCACCACCTACGCGTCCACCCAAACGCATGGTCTGCCTCGGGATCGGTTTTGGTGTAACGAAGGAGACGTGGTTTCCGGCTATCGAGCAAACTGGCTCCGACTATGAACTCTCCGAGGGACTAAAACCGCTCGCGCGCCACAAGGACGACTTCACCGTTGTACAGGGTTGCTCGAATCAGTTCAGCAATGAGGCGCACTGGGGCAGTACGTTCTGGCTCACCGGGGCGAATCGCTATGCCGTTCCCGGCCAGAACATGGCCAACAGTGTTTCAGTCGACCAGGTCGTTGCTGAGCGCCTTGGTCGCGAAACGCGATTCTCTTCGATGGCTTTGGCGAGTACGGCCAACCAAGGACACGGCCCGGGGCTCTCGCTCGCATGGAACAAGCGGGGCAAACCTGTCGCAGGCATTGATGACCCCGTGCAGGTGTTTCACAAACTGTTTTCTGCAGACGAGATGCCACTGGAGCAACGGCAAGCCGCGATTGCTGAGAATCGTAGCGTGTTGGACGCGGTACTAAGTGATGCCAAGCGAGTGCAGCGTGGGCTATCCAAAACGGATACTGAAAAGTTGGATGAGTACTTCGAGGGCATCCGCGAGATTGAAGTCCGGCTGAGCAAAGACGAGGACTGGCTGGATATCCCGAAGGCCAAAGCGCCGATCGACGAGCCTGACCCCGGTCTGAAGGGGAAGGACGAGATTGAGATGATGTATCGTCTGATTGTTGCGGCCTTGCAGACCGATAGCACGCGAGCGATCACGTATCGGATGCCCGGGCAGTCACTGCTAGATAGCTTGGAATTAGGCACCAGCGCAAGCGCTCACAACGTCAGCCACTATTCGCCAGGAGCGCGGATGGAAGCGTCGAATGCCAGGGACAGAGCTCACAGCAACCTACTGGCAGGGTTCATTGACAAGCTCAAGGCGACCAAAGAAGCCGATGGTTCGAGTCTCTTTGATCACGTCGCACTGGCGTTCGGATCAAACATCAGTTCGATCCACTATCTGACCAATTGCCCAACCGTTCTCACCGGTGGCGGAGCCAACCTGCAACTTGGCCAGCACCTTGTGCTGCCGAAAGACACTCCGCTGTGCAACGTATGGCTGACGATGCTGCAGGGAATGGGCATCAAGGTGGACCAACACGGGGACAGCACGGGCATCGTGAAGGAGCTGCAAGCTTGACGGATGGCAACCCGACGCGTGAGCGAGGGACAGAACATTCAAACCAGAAAACGCAAGTCCCTCGCTCACGCTTCGGGTTGCCAAGAAAGAACACAGCCACTCGTACTACAGACACATCAATTCATGAATTTCGGAGATCCCATCGTCTTCTTCCTAACCTGGGTGACATACGGCACCTGGCTGCCGGGTGATGATCGTGCGTGGGTGGAGTATCAGCACGGTTGGCAACTTCCATGTCGTGATCTCGAAGCTGACTGTGAGACAAGGATGAACGAAGGCGCGGTTCGCTTTACAAAAGACCAGCGACGCAGAGTGGAGGAACAGATCGCCGAAACATGCGAACACCGAGGCTGGCAATTGCACGCAGTTAACTGCCGATCCAATCATGTTCACGCTGTGGTTTCTTCGAAACAGACACCTCCGAAGAAGATTCGTACGGATTTGAAGGCGTACGCAACGCGATGTTTGAAATCGCTCGACGCCAGTAGAGACAATTGGTGGGCAGAACGAGGAAGCATTCGTTTGATCCTCACGGAAGACGATCTGGACACGGTCATCACATACGTCAACGACGCCCAGGACAGGAAACCCGATGCGTAACAATACTTTGCATGAAACGAGGTAACCCGACACGTGAGCGAGGGATAAGCGCTAATCCGATCCCTCGCTTACGCGTCGGGTTACCAACTGAACTCGAACACGAATGAAATCATG